>JALZEM010000109.1 GCA_030862005.1 Actinomycetota bacterium
CAGACGAAGCTCCTCGGTTTTCTCGAGGAGACGTGGCGCGAGCCCGACGAGGGGATCTGGGAAGTTCGCGGGCCGCGCCGTCACTTCACCCACTCGAAGGTCATGGCGTGGGTCGCGGCTGACCGCGCGGTGCGGGGCGCCGAGCAGTTCGGGCTCCGCGGTCCCGTTGACAGGTGGCGGAGGCTCCGCGCCGAGATCCACGAGGAGGTGTGCCGCGAAGGCTACGACACCGACCGCCGGACGTTCGTGCAGACCTACGGCTCGAAGCAGCTGGACGCGAGCCTGCTCATGATCCCGCTCGTCGGCTTTCTTCCGCCGGACGATGAGCGCGTTCACGGAACGGTCGACGCGATCGAGCGCGAGCTGTGCGAGGACGGCTTCGTGGCCCGCTACTCGATGGACGAGGCGTCCGCCGAGGTCGACGGCTTACCGCCGGGCGAGGGCGCGTTCCTTCCGTGCACGTTCTGGCTCGCCGACAACCTCCACCTGATCGGACGGCGGGACGAAGCGCTCCGCGTCTTCGAGCGGCTGCTCGCGCTTCGGAACGACCTCGGGCTCCTCTCCGAGGAGTACGACACTGAGACCGGCCGGCTCGTTGGAAACTTCCCGCAGGCGTTCACGCACGTCGGCCTCGTGAACACCGCGCACAACCTCTCGCAGGTTCGCGGCCCAGCCGAGGAGCGGCCTCAGGTAACCGCCTCGCCTACGCCCTCGCAAGGAAACGCGTCCTAGGCACTGCACGGAACCCCGTTACGCCACGATCGTTCCGCAGAGGAACAGCTTGCCCTCGCGCACGTCCGCCTCCGCCATCGGACGGTGCCGCTGGAGCTCGTGCGGTCGGATCAGATGGATGACCTCGTGGCCGCGCGCGGCGAGGAGCTCGGCGATGAAGCGGCGGTGGCATCGCCACCACAACGTCTCCGCGCAAAGGAAGCACGGGGCGGGCTCTTCGAGCGCCCGCGAGAGCGCTGTTTGGTACTCGGGACGCGACATGCGGGCCACGTAGCTTCGGAACGCCGCCGTCTGGATGCAGGCAAAGCGGTCCTCGCCGGGCTCACCCGTCCGGCGTCCGCCGAGCTCGCTCTCGTGCCGGTAGGCGATGCCCGCGCCCACGAGCGAGGCTGCGAGCGGCTCCTGGCTGAAGTGCGGGTGCCGCCGCGACGTCGGGAAGCGGCGGACGTCGACGACGGTCCCCACACCGGCGGCGCGGAGGATCGCGACGAGCTCCGGGGCGGAGCGCACCCCATGGCCTGCGGTGAAGACGCGCATCGCTCACACCTACCCGTTTTCGGGCGGTTGCGGAGTCGAGACGACGGGTACACGACGTGGAAGACGTCAATCAGGGGGTTTGCATGGCCGACACGAACCTGCAGGAAAAGCTTGTGGAGTACGTCGAGGACGCGCACGCGATGGAGCAAAACGTCCTCCAGATGCTCGACTCGATGATCGCGACGACGCAGGACGACGAGATCCTGCAGGAGCTGGAACACCACAAGATGGAGACCGAGCGGCACGAGCGGCTCCTGCGCGAGCGGCTGAATGCGCTCGGCCGCGACACGTCGCTCCGCAAGGAGGCGCAGTCGCTCGCCGGCGCGCTCTTGAAGGGCGTCGTCGACCAGGTGCGCGGCGACAAGGCCGGGAAGAACGCGCGCGACGGCTTCGTCACCGAGCATCTCGAGATTGCCTCGTACGAGCTCCTCGAGCGCCTGGCGGTCCGCGCCGGTGACGAGGAGACGGCCGAGATCGCGCGCAAGAACCGCGCGGACGAGGAAGCGATGGCGCAGAAGATCGTCTCGAACTGGGATAAGTTCGTCGATCTGACGCTCGCCGAAGAAGGCGTCACCGTCTGACAAGGAAGGAGGAGCATGGGTTCGATCAGAGATGTGATGACGAGCAACCCGAAGACGTGCGAGGCGTCGACGACCGTCGTCGACGCAGCAAAGGTCATGGCGCAGGAGGACGTTGGCCCGGTCCCGATCGTCGACGGCGGACGGCTCGTCGGGATCGTGACCGACCGTGACCTCGTCGTCCGTGTCCTCGCCGAGGGCAAGGATCCGAGCTCGACGACGGTCGGCGACATCGCGTCCGCCGACCTCACGACGGTCACGCCGGACAGCGACCTTCAGGAGGCGCTCGAGCTGATGTCCGCGAGCCAGGTGCGCCGTCTTCCGGTCGTCGAGAACGGCGACCTGGTCGGCATCGTCGCGCAGGCAGACGTCGCGCGGGCGGCGGACGAGGAGCAGACGGGCGAGGTCGTTCAGGACATCTCGCGCTAGCGCGAAGCCGACGCCGGGGAGGGCGGGGCAACCCGCCCTTCTTCGTGGTCCGGGTTAGAGCGTGCGCGACGACCAGAGGATCGCCGCGAGAACGACGCTCACGATCGACACCGCGAGGCCGACAATCCAGGCTTCGACGTCCTGTGAGTCGAGGATGGCGGCGAGCGCGGTTCCGGCCCCAACGATGCCGCCGGTCGCGATGAGGCGTACGAAGAACGACTCGACGCGCGGCCGGTGCGCCCGGTTCGGGATGAAGCCGCCGCGGTCGCCGCCGCCGGCTTCTTCGGAGTCACGGCCTCCGGCCTCGGTACGGTCACGCCGAAAGAGCGCCACGACCGGGGGATGTTAATCGAGCGTCACGATCCGGTTCCAGGATCCGCGGCCGAGACGACAAGCATTGCGTGGCGGAAGACGACGAAGAAACGGTTGACGAGGCGGTAGATTCGCCCGCCGAAGCGTTCATCAAAGCCAAATCGGAGGCGCGGCACGAGTCGCGCGACGCGACGGCCGGAGGGTTGATCGCGGGCCGTCGCGCCTCACGCCGCCGCGCCGACGAGAACGGCCCGGATCGCCTGGTGGCTCGCCTCGTCCGGCGATTCCGTGATCACGGTCGCCGGGCGGTCAAACCGGGCGAGCGCCTCGGCGAGCGGCTCGGCGCGGAGCGTGCCCTCGCCGTAGCTCAGGTGCTTCGTCTCGTTCCGGTTCGCGTATGCGATGTCCGAGAAGTGGACGTGGAACGGGGCGCCCGGCTCGAGCACCGTGTCCGCGAGGGCGAGGATCCCGGTGAAGGCTTGTGCGTCGACGAATGCTCCGTCGGTGACCGCGTGCAGGTGCGCGAAATCGAGGACCGGGCGCACCCAGCCGAGTCGCGCCGAGACTGCGAAGACGTCCTCGGCCGTCCCGAGGTCGCGGACACGGCCCATGATCTCGATCCCGAACGGAACAGCTCTTTCCTTCGCCTCGAGCCGCTCCCGCAGCTCCGCGAGCTGTTCGACGACCGCGTCGAGCGCTTCGTCCCGCGTCCGGCCCAGGAGGAACCCCGGATGGAAGACGATGACTTCTGCACCGATCGCAACGGCGATGCCGGCGCTGTGGTCGAGCATGCCGACGGCGCGTCGGTACTTCTGGTCGCGCTCGAGGTGGCCGAGGAACGCCGCGATGGGCGCGTGCACCGAAAGTGCGATTCCGGCGTCGCGCGCGAGCTCGCCGAGCCGGGTCGCCCACCTCCATTCGTCCTTCATCCAGAAGCCGCCCTCGAAGTCGACCTCGCACGCGGAGTAGCCGCGCGCGACCAGGATCTCGATCGCCGCTTCTGGGCTCTCGCGGCTCGGGAGGCCCGACGGCCCGTAACGGATCTCGCCCATCCTGGGAGCCTAGTCCGGGGCGGCGGTGTCCCGGTGCCAGGCGCCGGACACATCGTCCGCAGCCGCCTCGTGTGCCGTCCGATCCGGCTCCTACCGTTTCGCGGTATGCGCAAGCGACCTACGCGAATCGAGCTGCTCGAGCTGGACATCGACGTCCGGCTGTCCGACCTCTGGTGTGAGGCATCCGAGGTGGGCGAGTGGAATCTCGAGGTCGTCGCAGCCTTCATGCGCGCTGCGTACGGCAAGGGCTACTGCGACGCGCTCACCGAGGACGCGCCCGGATCGCTTTGCCGCGACCACGGGTACAAGATCCCCTTCCGAAGCCCCTCGGCGACGGCCGAGAGCTAGCCGCCGAAACCGGCGATCAGCGCCGCGCGCAGGGCGTTCCGCCTGGGCTGGACATCCCCGGCCCGTTCAGAGGACACAGATAAGATCGAAGCGTGGCCCGGCGGCGCAGCCCCGCGCGTCTTGTCATCGCGCTCTCCGTTGCGGCAGTTCTCGCCGTGTTCCTCCTGTACACGAGCATCGCGGGAGGATCGACGCCTTCGCTCCAGCCGAGCCAGCTCGCCGGCCAAACGGGGACGGTCGCGCTGGCGGGACGGGTCGTGGGAACGCCGACGGGCGACGCGCGAGGCGAGGGCCTCCGCTTCACGGTCCGAGACATCGAGGGCAACACGACCGTCCCCGTCGTTTACCGCGGATCGGTCCCCGATCTCTTCCGAACCGGCCGCGACGTCTACATGCGCGGGGAGCTCCAGAACGGTGTCTTCGTCGCGGAGCCGGACTCGCTTGTGACGAAGTGCCCGTCTAAATACACGGCGAAGTAGTGGCGCTTCTCGGACGCGCGGCGCTCCTCATCGCGTTCGGCCTCCTCGTTTACGCCGCGGTCGCGGGCGGTTACGCGGCGTGGCGCGGCCGGCGTCGCCTGCTCGAGTCGGCGCGGAACGCGCTGGTCGCGGCCCTCGCCGCCGCCGTCGTCGCCTGCGTGATTCTCGTGAGCGCGCTCGGAGCGAGGGACTTCAGCTTCACGTACGTAGCCGACCACGTGAGCCGCGAGCTTCCGCTCGGCTACACGCTCGCGGCGTTCTGGAGTGGTCAGGAGGGATCGCTCCTGCTCTGGCTCCTCGTCCTGCTCGGAATGGGCGTCGCCGCCGTGCTCCTGAATCCACGGCTGACCCGCGACGTCCTTCCCTGGACCGTGCCGATTCTCGGCGCGGTGGCGTCGTTCTTCGCCCTTCTCCTCGTCTTCGTCGCCAGTCCGTTCACGACGCAGGCGGCGCCGGCCGACGGGCTCGGCCTCAACCCGAGCCTGCAGAACCCGTACATGCTCGCCCATCCGCCGCTCCTCTACCTCGGGTACGTGGGCTTGACCGTCCCGTTCGCGTTCGCCTTCGCCGCGCTTGCGTCACGGCGTGCAGACGAACGTTGGATCGTCGCCACGCGGCGGTGGACGCTCGGCGCATGGATGTTCCTCGGCATCGCGATCCTCCTGGGCGCGAAGTGGGCGTACGAGGAAGTCGGGTGGGGCGGCTGGTACGCGTGGGACCCGGTCGAGAACGCGGCACTGATGCCTTGGCTCGTCGCGACGGCCTACCTCCACTCCGTCATGGTCCAGGAGAAGAAGGACATGCTGCGCGTCTGGAACGTGATTCTCGTGGCGCTCGCGTTCACCCTCTCGCTGTTTGGCACGTTCCTGACGCGAAGCGGCATCCTCAACTCGATTCACAGCTTCACCGAAGGGCCGATCGGACCCTGGTTCCTCGGCTTCATCGCGGCCGTGACGACTGCATCCGTCGTCCTCATCCTCGTCCGGCTTCCGGTGCTGCGCGCGCGCAGCCGGCTCGAGTCGCTCGTCTCGCGCGAGGCGGCGTTCCTCTACAACAACCTCTTTCTCGTCGCCTTTGCGCTCACCGTTCTCTGGGGCGTCCTCTATCCGATCCTTTCCGAGGCGGTTCGCGGCGTCGCCGTCACGGTGGGTTCGCCCTACTACGACTTCTTCGCCCTCGTGTTCGGCCTTCCGATCGTCCTTCTGATGGGCGTCGGCCCGCTCGTGGCGTGGCGGCGCGCGTCGCTCCGGGCGCTCGGCGTATCGCTTCTCTGGCCCGCGAGCGTCGCACTCGCTGCGGGCGTCGTCGTCCTGGCGGCCGGCGCCGGCTCGAGCCCCGCCGGTCTCGTCGGATACACGTTCGCCGCCTTCGTCCTCGCAGCGATCACGCTCGAGTTCGCGCGGGGGACGCGCGCCCGGAAGGCGCTCGGCTCGGCGAGCTGGCTCGGCGCCTTCTCGAGCCTCGTCGCACGGAATCGGCGGCGCTATGGGGGCTACGTCGTCCACGCGGCGATCGTGCTCCTGCTGGTCGGCGCGGTTGGGATCGGCGGATACGGCGCGTCCCGCGAGGCGAAGCTTCAGCCGGGTGAATCGCTGTCGGTAGGCGACTATTCGCTCACCTACCTCGGGAGCAACGAGCGGCGCGGCGTGAACGCGCAGGAGCTTCGCGCGCGCATCGCCGTCTCGCGGGACGGCCAGGCTCTCGGGACGGTGAACCCGGGGAAGAACCGATATTTCGCCGAGGAGCAGGTTTCGAACGAGGTCGCGATCCGCTCCGACTTCGTCCGCGCGGAGGACCTGTTCGTGAACGCCGACCAGTTCGGCGCCGACGGCTCCGTCTTCGTCGAAGTCTTCGTGAACCCGCTCGTGAACCTGATCTGGCTCGCGGGCGTCGTTTTTCTCGTCGGCTCCCTCATCGCGATGTGGCCGGACGCCCGTGAGCAGCGCCGGCTCGCGCGGCGTTTCGCCGACGACCCCGCTTACGCGCCCGGGTATACGCGCGCGTAATGGAGGCGGTCGCGCTCGTCCTCGGGGCGATCCTGGCCGCCGCGTGCGTTGTCTTCGTCGCGCGTCCCTTCCTCCGCGAACCCGTCGTGAGCGACGTCGCCGACACGCTGTCGGAGCGGTCGCCCGCGCGCGACGAGCTCATTCGCCTCCGCGAAGAGCGTGACCGCGCCCTCGCCGCGCTCAAGGAGCTCGAGTTCGACCACCGCACGGGCAAGCTGTCGGACGATGACTACCGCGAGCTCGTCGGCCCGCTCCGGCGCCGTGCGGCGGAAACGCTTCGCGCCCTCGAGCCGAGGGAGCCGCCCGCGCCGAAGCGAACGAGGGCCGATGCCCGAGCTTGACTGCCCGCACTGTGGGACGCGCTTGGCATCCGAGAGCCGCTTCTGCCCCGAATGTGGCCGCGGGCTCGCCACCGGCCTTCTGGACGCTCCGCTCTTCGCCGGACGAGGCCGGACGCTCTGGCCGCCCGATCCGGTCTTCTTGATCGCCGTGCTCGTGGCCGTCGGGGGCGTGATCCTCCTGATCGGCGGCGCCTGGGCGTGGGGCCTCGTCGCGCTCCTCGGAGCCGTCGTCCTCGTGCTCGGGCGCACGCAGCTTGCGGGCCGCACGGCGGGGGAGGCCCTCGCCGACGTTCGTGGCCGCGCCTTCGCCACGCGGGAAGCGATGGCCGCACGGTCACGCGAGCAGGTAGAGGTCTTCCGCGCGCGACGCGAGCTTGCGGAGCTTCATGCCGAGCGGAATCGGCTCTTCCGCGATCTCGGATCCGCGGTGTACCACGGGGACGAAGCGGGAGCAAACGGAGCGCGTACCGGGATCGCTTCGGTCGAGACACGAATCGGCGAACTGGAGGCGGAGATCGAGCGGCTTCGACAACAGACCGCAGAACGCGTCGAGCGCGCGCAGTCGCCGGTCAAGCCGACGGAGAGCATGGAGACGACGCCAGAGCCTGCGCGCGTCCCTGAACCCTGGCCGCCGCCCGATGAGGGCGACCTGCCCGGCCCACCGACGCCGTCGCCCGGCGAGCCGACGCCGGCGCCCGAGGAGCCCGCCCCGCCGCAGCATCCGCCGGGAGCTCAGGCCGCCACCTCCGACGAGAGGTAGAGGCGCGCGGAACGGGTCGGCATTGCCCCTCCGGGCACTTTCCTGTAGAAAAGGGCCCTTCTAGACCCCCCAAACGCTGGGCGGCGCAGGGACGTCCTGCCGCTCGGCGAAGATCATACGAATGCTTGCCGCTCGCCGGACAGCCGTTCTCGCCGCCGTCGTATTCACCGCGGCGGTCGCGGCTCCCTCGGTGCTCGGCCACGACTCGCTCTACGACCGGAAGGACCAGGTCGACAGCCGCCTCAAGGCTCTCCGCGGGCAGATCGAGGCCGCGAAGGAGAAGGAAGGCGTGCTCTCGAGCGAGATCGAGGCCGCCGATTCCAACATCGAATCGCTCCAGGGCGAGATCGGGGACCTATCAGACCGGCTCGCCGTGCTCGAAGACGAGCTCGCCGAGCACCGGGCGCGCCTCGACCGGCTCGAAGAGCGCTATCTCGAGCAGACGCGCACGCTGGAGCGGTTGATCAGAGAGCATGCCGCCGCGCAGCGGCAGCTCGAGGAGCGCCTCGTCGAGCTGTACGAGACCGATCAGGCCGACGCGCTCGAGATCCTGCTTCAGGTCGAGTCGCTGAACGACCTGATCGAGCAGGTCGACTACATGAACGAGATCGGTCTGCAAGACAAGCGGATCGTCGCGGAGCTCGACCGTCTGAGGGATGAAATGCGCGCCGCGCGCCGGGAGACGGCCAAGACGAAGGATGAGGTGGAGGAGGCGACGGCCGCCCTCGCCGACAAGGTCGCGGAGGAGCGCGCCGCCCGCACGGCCCTGATCGCGGAGCAGAACGCGCTTGCGGCCGCACAGGCGGAACAGCGCGGCTTGCTCGCGGGCGTCCGCGAGGATCGGCATGAGGCCGAGGAGGATCTCGAGGCCATGGCCGCCGCGAGCGCGCAACTTTCCGCGCAGATCCAGGCGGCCCAGGCGGCGCAGTCGTCCGACGGAGATTCCTCCGGCGGCTCGTCCGGCGGCTCGTCCGGCGGCTCGTCCGGTGGCTCGTCCGGTGGCTCATCCGGTGGCGGCGGCGATTCGACCGTTTCATCGAGTGGACTGATCTGGCCCGTCTCGGGGCCCGTGACCAGCGGCTTCGGCTCGCGTTGGGGCCGCATGCACTACGGGATCGACATCAGCGCGCCGTACGGGACGGCCGTCCGCGCGGCCGCCTCGGGAAGGGTCATCTACGCGGGTGGGATGAGCGGTTACGGAAACATCGTCGTGATCGATCACGGCGGAGGCCTCGCGACCGCCTATGCGCACCTCTCCTCGATTTGGGCCGGCAGCGGCTCTGTTTCGCAGGGACAGACGATCGGCGCCGTCGGCTGCACGGGATACTGCACCGGCAACCACCTGCATTTCGAGGTGCGCGTCAACGGAAGTCCCGTCGATCCGTTCGGCTACCTGTAGGGCGGAGCTTGTCCGGCCGGGGCTACCGGCGGAGGACGACCCGGAGGTCGGGGAGGCAGCGGTAGCGGCCGTCGAGCTCGAACCCGTAGCCGACGAAGAACTCGTCGGGGACGGTGAAGCCGACGTAACGGATCGGAAGGTCGTCGCAGAGGCGGCGGTACGGGCGGTCGAGAAGCGTGCAGACGGCGACCGTCGCGGGATCTCGCAGCGCGAGCGTCTTCAGCAGGTAGTTCAGCGTCAGCCCGGTGTCGACGACGTTGTCGACGAGGAGGACGTCGCGGCCGGCGACCGGATCGTCGAGATCCTTCATCAGGCGCACGCCAGGGCGTCCGTCCGCGGGCCCGTACCCGGCGAGCGCGACGAAGTCCATCGCGTGCGGGATCGCGATCGCGCGGGCGAGGTCGCTCGCGAAGACGAACGCACCGCGTAGGAGGGCGACGACCAGCAGATCCCGCCCCGCGTAGTCCGCGGAGATCTCCGCCCCCAGTTCGCGAACGCGAGCCGCGAGATCGCGGCGGGAGAGGTAGACGTCCCCGATCCCGTCGGGGTGGCGGGAAGGGAGTGGGGTGCTACGCGGCGAAATCGATCCCGTACTTCTCGACGAGTCGCTCGAAGTCGCGTTTGTAGAAGAGCTTGACCTTCACGTCGGGATAGCGCTCGCGAAGCTTCCGGATCTTCCTGTTCTTCCGCGTCACGAGCGACTGCTTCATCGTCGTGAGCTCGAGGTAGAGATCCTGCTCCGGCAGGTAGAAGTCTGGTGTGGTCGCCTCCCGTACGCGGCCGGCGTCATCCACCTCGAGGACGAACAAGCGCGGCTCGTAATCCCATGGAATGCAGTAGTAGTCGAGAAGCTTCGCGACCTCGAGCTCTGACCGGTTGACGAACCGCGGCGGCTCTGCTCCGCAGAATGCCTGGAAAATATGCATTTCCCCCGGCACGGGACTCTCACGGTAGCACCAAGGACGGACGGCCCTCAGCGGCGCTTCGGGGCTGGGGCCGGGCGCGAGCTATCGTGGGCGCGTGTTCCGGATCGCGCACATCTCGGATCTCCATTGTGGGTCGCCCCACTTCGTCGCGAACCTGATGGAGCGCGCGATCAACGAGATCAACGAGCTCGAGCCCGACGTCGTCGTTTGCTCGGGCGACCTCACCACGAACGGCTTTCGGCAGGAGTACGCGGACGCGGCGAGCTACCTCGGGCGGCTCGACTGCGAGCACCTCGTCGTCGTGCCCGGGAACCACGACTCGCGGAACGTCGGCTACATCCATTTCGAGGAGCGTTTCGGTGACCGGAACCCGGTCGTCCACCTGAACGGGATCTCGATCGTCGCCGTCGACTCGACCGAGCCGGACCTCGATCACGGCGCGATTGGGCGCGGGCGGTATGGGTGGATCGAGGAGCAGTTCGCAACGCCGGCCGACTTTCGCATCTTCGTCCTCCACCACCACCTGCTTCCGGTCCCTGGCACCGGGCGTGAGCGAAACGTCGTGTACGACGCCGGAGATGCGCTCGAGGCGCTCCAGCACGCGGGTGTCAACCTCGTCCTCTCCGGCCACAAACATGTTCCGTACGCGTGGCGTCTCGAGAACATTTTCATCGTGAACACGGGCACGGTCTCGTCCCTTCGCCTGCGCGGGAAGACGCGGCCCTGTTACAACCTCGTCGAGCTCGACGGCCGCCACGTCGATGTGTGGCGGAAATACCCGTTCCACGGGCAGGAGCGGATCATCCAGTTCTCCTCCGACACGCTCGAATTCGAGAAGTACACGCGACGGATCGAGGACGAGGTGACGAGTCGCCGGTGACGGGCCGCCCGCGCGCACTGGCCTTGATCGACGGGGAGCACTATCCCGAGGTCGTCTGCGCCGCCTTCGAGGCGATCGCCTACGACGTCATCGCGGCCGTGGCGCTGGGAGGAACCGAGAAGCTGAAGGGCGACGAGGACTACGGCGTCCCGGTGTACGAGCGGCTCGAGGAGGCGCTTGCGCGGGCGCACGCCGACGTCGTGGTCGATCTCTCCGACGAGCCGGTCGTGACGGCGCGCGACCGGTTTCACCTCGCCAGTCGGACGCTTGCGGCGGGTCTCCCGTACGTGGGCGCTGACTTCCGCTTCGACCCCATCCCGTTCGCGCCCTTCGACGTTCCGGCTCTGGCCGTGATCGGAAGCGGGAAACGCGTCGGGAAGACCGCCGTGACCGGGCACGTCGGCCGGGTCCTCGCGGACTCGAGGGACGTCGTGATCGTCGCGATGGGGAGGGGCGGCCCGCCTGAGCCCGTCGTCGTCGAGGACGCGCCGACCGTTTCCGACCTGCTCGAGCGCTCACGGGCGGGATCGCACGCCGCCTCCGATTATCTCGAGGACGCCGCCCTCACAGGTCTCGTCACGGTCGGCGCGCGGCGGTGCGGGGGCGGCCTCGCCGGAAAGCCGTTCTTCTCCAACGTCGAGGAGGCGGCGCGCGTAGCGGCGGCACGGCGGCCCGACCTCGTCGTCTTCGAGGGAAGCGGTGCCGTCGTTCCACCGGTGGACGCCGGCGCGCGCATTCTCGTCGCCCGCGCCTCGCGCGACACTGATCTCGTCGCGGGCTACCTGGGCGAATACCGGCTTCTCCTGTCGGACCTCGTCGTCCTCACGAGCTGTGAGGAGCCGCTTGCATCCCAAGGGGAGGTCGAGCGGATGCGGGAGGCGATCGCAGACGTCAACCCGGATCTCCGCGTGGTCGCGACCGTCTTTCGCCAGCGGCCGACGGAGCGCGTCGAGGGACGGCGCGTCGCCCTGTTTACGACGGCGCCACCAGAGGTGCACGACCGGATTCGCGAGCACCTCGAGCAGGAGCACGGTGCCGACATCGTTCACATCTCGGGGAACCTCTCTAGCCGCGCCCAGCTTCGGCGCGATCTCGAGTCGACCGAGGTCCGCGAAGCCGATGTCTACCTCGTGGAGATCAAGGCGGCCGCGATCGACGTCGTCGCCGAAGCAGCATCGGAACGTGGTGTGGAGGTGGTCTTTGCCGACAACGAAGTCCTTCCCGTTGACGGTGAGCCCGACCTCGACGACGAGCTTCGCGCTCTCGCGGATGCGGCGGCCCGAGAGGTCGCGGCGGCCTCGTGAGCGACCGCCGACCGCCCGAATCGCCCGTCGTCTCGCTCGACGCCCAGCTCCCGTACTCGAAGGGCCTGATGGCCAAGGCGCTCATGGGCACGGGGCTCTCACCCGAACGCGCCTACGAGCTCGCGCGCCTGATCGAGAGCGCGCTCGTTCGCAAGCACGAGGAGCTTTCGGCGACACAGGATCACGTCTACAACGTCGCCGCCGACGTCCTCGCCGAGCACGAGGACGAGCACGCCGTCCGTCGGCTCCGGCGCTTCCAGGCGCTCCAGGAAGTCGACCTTCCGCTGATCATCCTGATCGGAGGTGCGACGGGAACCGGAAAGTCGACGATCACGACCGAGGTCGCACACCGGCTCGGCATCACGCGCGTCACGTCGACGGATTTCGTCCGGCAGACCATGCGCGCGTTCTTCTCGGAGGCGTTCATGCCCTCGATCCACTACTCGAGCTTCGAGGCAGGCCGAGCGCCGCCCTTCGCCGAGGACGGAAGCGACGCCGGTGTGCGCGGCTTCCTCGACCAGACGCGCAACGTCCTGGTCGGCGTGAACGCCGTGCTCGAGCGCGCGCTCACGGAGAGCCACTCGATGGCGCTCGAGGGTGTCCACCTCGTACCCGGTCTTCTGCCGAAGACCCTCGAGGGTGCGATCGTCTCGCAGAGCGTGATCGCGATCTCGGACGAGGCGGCGCACGCGCGGCACTTCTACGTCCGCGACGTGGACTCCGAGGGCGTCCGGCCGGTGGCGAAGTACCTGAACGCGCTCCCCGAGATCCGGCGGATTCAGGAGTTCCTCGTCGCTCGCGCGGACGAGGTCGGTGTTCCGGTCGTCGAGAACGCCGACCGCGAGCAGGCGGTCGATACCGTGATCCGGCTCGCACTCGACGCGTTCGAGCGGGTGCGGACGCCGGCATGAACGAGCCCGGCGAGCGGCTGTGCCAGTGCGAGAGGTACGCCGCGGTGACCGAGCGTGCCGCCGTTGCGGTCGGCCGCTGGCTCGGTCGCGGCGACGTGCGCGGCGCGCAAGAGGTGGCGGCGGAGGCGATGCGATCGGCGCTCGACCGGCTGCCGATCGAGGGGCATATCGTGGTCGGGGACGAGGACGAAGGCGATCCGCTCGCGATCGGGACGACGGTTGGCCAGGGCGGCGAGCGCGTCGACCTCGCAGTCGACCCGATCGAGGGCGCGACCATCGTCGCGCGCGGCGACTACGGCGCGATGGCGATGATCGCGGTCGGTGATGCGGACACGCTTCCCCGCCTCCCGAACATGTACATGCGCAAGCTCGCGGTCGGCCCGACGGCGCGCGGGCGCATCGACCTCGGAAAGCCCGTCGCAGACAACGTTCGCGCGATTGCAGAAGCGTTCGGCCGGAACACCCAGGACATCACGACGATCGTCCTCGACCGGCCGCGGCACGAGGACCTGATCGACGACATCAGGGCCGCCGGCGCGCGAATCAAGCTCGTCCCCGACGGCGACGTGACGGCGTCGATCAGCGCCGCGATCCGCGGGACCAACGACCATCTCGCGATCGGGATCGGGGGCGCGCGGCAGGCCGTCATCTCGGCGGCGGCGCTCCGTTGTCTCGGCGGCGAGCTGCAGGCGCAGCTCTGGCCGACCACACGTTCCGAGATCGCGCAGGCGGCCGAGCACGGGATCGAAGACGTCGGCCACGTCTTCACGCTCGACGAGCTCGCGCCAGGCGACGTCATCGTCGCCGCGACCGGGGTCTCCAACAGTGATCTCCTTCGCGGGGTCCGCTATCTCGCCGACAGCGCCCGCACCCACTCGCTCGTCATGTGCACGCGCCACAACTGGGTGCGGTTCGTCGACGGGATCCACTTCTTCGCGCGCGAACGGCGCGAGGAGGTCCGGCTCCTCAGCTAGGCGCCCCGGCCGACGAGGCTGTTGCGCGCAGCGATAGGATCGCGCCGATGGATCAGGGGACAAAGGATCGACTCGCGAAGAACGAGGCGCTCTTCCGCGACGTGAACGAGCGGGTCCGCGAGATCGACGAGCGCCAGGTGGTCGCGACGGGGACGGACACGCTGTGGGATTTCCTCTGCGAGTGCGGCCACGCCGACTGCACGCAGCCGATCTCGCTGCGGATCGACGAGTATGAGCGGGCGCGCTCGAGCCCCGTCCTGTTCGCCGTCGTTCCGGGTCATGAGCGGCCCGAGGTGGAGCGTGTCGTCGAAGCCAACGAGCGCTTCGTCCTCGTCGAGAAAGACCCGGAAGAGCGGTCGATCGCGGTCGAGACCGACCCGCGCTAGCACTCCCGCTCAGACCGGAACGAGGATATACCCGACGGCCCGGACGGTGAGCAGGCGCTCCGGACGCGCGGGATCACGCTCGATCTTGCGCCGGACGTTCGAGATGTGGAAGTCGCAGGCGCGCTGGTCGCCGACGTGGGGGCTCTCCCAGAGCTCCCGCATGATCTCCGTGCGCGAGAAGACACGCTCGGGCTCCTCGGCCAAGAGCGCGACGAGCTTGAACTCGAGCGGCGTCAGCTGCACGGTTTTCTCGCCCACCGTCACCTGGTGGCGCGTCAGATCGAGACGGAGCCCGCCGACCTGGCGGACGCTCGGACCTCCGTCGGCGCGATCGAGCTCGCGCCGCCGCAGGATCGCACGCACGCGGCTCAGGAGCTCCGCCATCGAGAAGGGCTTCGTGACGTAGTCGTCCGCACCGAGCTCGAGCCCGACGACGCGATCGACCTCCGCGTCCTTGGCTGTCAGCATGATGATCGGTACGGGGCTTTCACCGCGGAGCGCGCGCGCGACTTCGAGCCCGGACACGCGCGGAAGCATGAGGTCGAGGATGACGAGGTCGTACCCGTCGGCCCGCGCTGCCGCGAGCGCGTCCTCGCCGTTCCGCGCGGTGTCGACGGCGAACCCTTCGTTGCGAAGGGCGTAGCCGACGCCGTCGACGATCGCGGGCTCGTCGTCCACGACGAGGATCCGAGCGCTCAACTCGCCTCCGAGGGTCCGGGCAACTTGACGCGGACGGAGGTGCCACCACCGGGCGCCGAGGAGATGTCGACGCCGCCGCCGAGGGTCTGGACGGCCTGCTGAACGATTGCGAGACCGAGGCCGAATCCTTCGGCGTCGCGCTCGCCGGTCCGGTAGAAGCGCTCGAACACGCGCCGCTGCTCGACGAACGGGATCCCGGGGCCGGAGTCGCGCACCTCGATCTCGACTCCGCCGCCCGGAGCTTGATGCGCTGTGAGGAGGACGCGTCCGCCGTTCGTGTGCTTCACCGCGTTCACGCCGAGGTTCCACATCGCCTGCTCGAGCAGGTCGCGGTCGGCGGCGACCGTGAGATCCGCCGTGCAGCGAACGTCGATCTCGACGCCCGCGGCCGTCGCGAGCCCCGCGCGGACGTCCTCGAGGACGGAGCGGACGTCTACGGGTCCGCGCTGCAGCGATTCCTGTCCCGTCTGCGCGCGCGCGAGGACGAGCAGGGCGTGCGCGAGCCTGCGCAGCCGCGCGCACTCGCGCTCGATGTGAGCGAGGAAGAGGTCGCGCTCGTCGGGGTGCTCCTTCGCTCCCGCCTGGAGGACCTCGATCGAGGTCGTCATCGCCGCGAGCGGCGTCCTGAGCTCATGTGCGGCGTTGGTCACGAATTCGCGCTCGGCGCGCTCGAGTGCTTCCCGCTCGGAGACGTCCGTGAAGACGAGGACAACCGTGTCCGCGTCCTGACCGGGAACGCCGAGGACCGCGTGTGTCTTCTCCCCGTCCGTCACGCGGCGCTCGACCGCCTTCGCCGAGTCGAAGAGGGACACGGTGAAGGACCGCAGGGGGAGCTCCTCCCACGGCTCGGGGAGTAGATCGCCCTCACCGAGGTTCTCGACTCCGAGCGCATGGCGCGCCTCGCTGTTCGCGAACTGGATCCGCAGGTCGCGGCTCACCGTGACGACACCCTGGTGGAGGCCCTCGAGGAGACGCCTGAGCCGATCACGCTCCGACTCGAGCTTCGTATAGAGGCGCGCGTTCTCGACGGCGAGGGCGGCTCGCCGGGCGAGGTCTTCCGCGAGCGCGATGTCGTCTTCCGTGTAGCGGCGGCCCGATTCCGCGGTGAAGAACGAGATCGCGGCGAGCACGCCCGTGCGCGCGACGAGCGGTACGCACATGTACGACTTCGCATCGAGGGCACGCAACGTCTCCAGATGGGCCGGATCGCGGGCGATGCTGCGCAGGAGCTCGTCGTTCACGCGTGGATGGAGCTCGCTCTCGGCCGTCCGAAACGGGGCGGGAACGGCAGCCGGGTCCGATGCGCCCGGCCGCGCAATCGCTCTACTCGAGCCGGCGGCGATCGAGATGTCCTCCACGCCCGTCCCGTCTTCCCGGCGCACCGCGATCGTGCAGAGGTCGGCGAGACGCGGGACGGCAAGCTCCGCGAGCGTCCCGAGGATCGCGTTCGCGTCGAGCGACGAAAAGAGGAGCTCGCCCGCCTCGGCGAGGAAGCGGTCCCGCTCCTCCGCGCGCTTGCGCTCGGTGATGTCGTGGAAGATCGCGACGGCGGCAATCACGGTGCCGCTGCGCGCTCGAATCGGCGTCGCGCTCAAGGAGATCGTGACGAGGCTCCCATCCCGGCGCACGACCGAGATCTCCTCGGCCGCGACGGGTTCGCCGGTTCGGATGGAGCGGGCGAGCGGCCACTCGTCCGGGTCGTACTCGCGCCCGTCAGGACGAAAGCCCGTGTAGCCCTCGTGGGCAGCCGGCCCCTCGGCGCCGATCGCGGGACCCATGAGCTTCTCCGCGCTGGCGTTCGCGACGACGACCTTGCCGGACGGCGCCTCAGCGATGACCACACCCGCCGGCATCTGGTGTACGACGGCTTGGAGACGAGCGCGCTCGTCGAAGAGCTGGGCGAGGAGGTCGACGGCGTCGTCGCGCGCTCTCTGCTCGCGCGCGATGAGCGCGTCCTTCGCCTCGGTCGCGTCGCGGAGCTCCCCGGCCCGGTCCGCGACTCGCTGCTCGAGCGCGCGGTAGCGCGTACGTTCACGTGCGAGCGCCTCACGGAGGTCCTCGAGCTCGCCGCGTGCGGCCTGAGCGGGGTCGGGCGCCAGTGACCCTTCGTCCGCCTGTTCCGCGGCCTCGATCACAGACTCGTCGGGCAGCGGCATGGCGTCTTCCCTCGGCCTCCCGTCGCTAGAGCTCGTACGGCGAACCATGATAGCCCGCCGCGCTCGGGACGCCTTCGCCGTAGCCGCGTGCGTCTGTGAGGAAATCCTCGCCGTTTGCTGGTCAAACGCGGGCTGAAACCGAACAGGAGCTCGTCTACGGTGGCCGTGTGGGGGTCAGTGCGAGCAACGGAGCCGTGACGGCGCGGGATGCGGGCGTCCGCTCGTTTCCGCTGAGTCGCGCCGTCCGCCTGCTCGCGCCTGCGGGCGACCTCGACCTGTACGTCTCCGGCGATCTCCGGCAGCAGATCTTCAGCGCCGTCGCGGACGGCGTCGAGCGACTCGTCGTCGACCTCCTCGACGTGACCTTCATCGACTCGACGGCGCTCGGCGTCCTCGCGGACGCCGCGAAGCGGCTTCGGGCGAACGCCGGGTCGCTGGCGATCGTGTGCCGCGATCGCAACATCCTCAAGGTCCTCGAGATCACCGGTCTCTCCCGGCTTTTCCGGATCTACGACTCGATCCCAGAGGCAATCAGCGAAGGCCGCAGGCTCGTGCGCGGCGCAGCCGTCTGATGGAAGCCGCGACCGCACTCCACAACGGGAGCGAGTCGGCGGAGCGGCTCGCCGAGCTCGGCAGATCGCGAGGCCGTCGCGCCCGGCGCGGCCGCGAGCTCCTCCGTTCGTACCACGAGCGCGGCGACCTCGAGGCGCGCGCGGCGCTGATCGAGCAGTATCTCCCGCTCGTCCGCGCGCTCGCCGCCCGCTACGCACGCGGCGGGGATCAGCTCGAGGATCTGATCCAGGTCGGATGCATCGGCCTGATCAAGGCGATCGATCGCTTCGACGTCGACCGCGGTGTGGAGCTCACGACGTACGCGACGCCGACGATCACAGGCGAGATCAGGCGGCATTTCCGCGACAAGGGATGGTCGGTGCGCGTGCCGCGAGGGCTCCAGGAGCTCAACCTCCGCCTCTCCCAGCTCATCGAGGATCTGAGCGCCGACCTGCACCGCTCTCCCACGATCGTCGAGCTCGCCGAGGCCGCGGGCGTGAGCGAGGAAGAGGTGCTCGAGGCCCTCGAATCCAACGACGCGTATCTCACCGTCTCGCTCTCGGCACCGGGTCTTGGAGACGACGGCGACGTTCCCGATCGGCTCGAGACGCTCGGCGAGATCGACCCGGGCTTCGAGGCGGGGGAGGACCGCGTTCTCCTTGCTCCCGCGCTCGACGTTCTGGACGACCGCGACCGGAAGATCCTCGACCTCCGCTTCCACGACGGCCTCACCCAGTCCCAGATCGCGCTCGAGCTCGGAATCTCGCAGATGCACGTGTCGCGGCTGATCCGGTCCGCGCTCGAGAAACTGCGTGTTCAGATCCCTGGCGCGAGCGACCGCGTCGTCGCGGCCTAGGTGCAAGCCGGCCGCTAGACTCGCTTTGTGCCGACGCGCGAGGAGGTATTCGACGCGCTGCGGGTCGTGGAGGACCCGGAGCGCGGAATGGAGATCGTCGAGCTCGGCCTGCTCTACGACGTCGCAGTCGAGGGACCGAAGGTGCACGTTGACTTCACGCTCACGTCGATGGGCTGCCCGGTAGGGCCGATGATCGAGGAGCAGATCAAGGAAACCGTCGCCGGAATGCCCGGCGTGCAAGAGGTCGAAGCAGAGCTCACCTGGGACCCGCCCTGGACCCCGGAGAAGATGTCCGAGGACGCGAAGTTCATCCTCGGCTTCGGCTAACGGCTGTCACGGCCGCGTGCCGGGCCTCACAGGGTCGTATCGGAGCTTTGACATCCCGTGTACCACGCGCGTGCCTTTTTCGCCGTACGCCCGTAGGGCTCCCGGGGCAACACGGCGCGCGCGACCCGCTCGCGGCTGCGCCTCGGTCTAGTCGCCGATCGCGAGGATGACCTTGCCGAACTGGCGGCCGCTTTCGAGATGCTCGTGCGCCGCGGCGGCTTCGGCGAGCGGGAAGACCCGGTCGACGATCGGCCGTGCGCGTCCCGT
>JALZEM010000173.1 GCA_030862005.1 Actinomycetota bacterium
ACCCACGACGACGAGCCGCCCGCCTGGGGCGAGCCAGGCCGGCAGGTTCGATCTGATGAAGGGCTTCCCGGTGGCCGCCGCGGCACTTGCGCCGACGGTCGTCGCGAAGACGAGGCCGACTGCGGACGCAACGGCGATCGGGATGGTGCGGCTCACCCGGCGACTATAGGACGGGGGCGCGCTGCGTCAATCAAAGGCGGCGCGTCGCCGAGGCACGGGACGAAGACGGACGTTGCTAGGGTAGATCGCATGTCTCCGGGGCGGGAGGAAGTTCTGCGTGCGCTCGAGGGCGTCATCGATCCCGAGCTGAAGCGCTCTGTCATCGAACTCGACATGGTCCGGCGCGCCGACGTCGTCGACGGCCGTGCCGACGTCGAGATTGCGCTGACGGTTCCCGGCTGCCCGCTCCGCGCGAGCTTCGAGACACAGGTCGCGCAGGCGCTTCGGCCCCTCGAGGGGATCGAGGAGGTGGCGCTTTCGTTCAGCGTGATGACGCCGGAGCAGAAGGCCGCGCTCACGACGAAGCTCCGCGGCGATGTGGCGGAGCGGACACCCGGGATCTCCGTCGACGCGAGCACACGCGTTCTCGCGGTCGCGAGCGGCAAGGGCGGCGTCGGCAAGTCCTCCCTCGCGGCGAGCCTTGCGGCCGCGTTCTCGAGGATCGGGCACAAGACCGGCGTCCTCGACGCCGACGTGTACGGGTACTCGATCCCGCACATGCTTGGGATTCGGCAGCGTCCCGTCGTCGTCGACAAGATGATCGTTCCCCCGGTCCGCGGCGATCTCAAGGTCATGTCGATCGGGTTCTTCCTCGACGAGAACTCGCCCGTCATGTGGCGCGGGCCGATGCTGCACCGCGCGCTCGAGCAGTTCCTCTCGGACGTCCACTGGGGCGAGCTCGACGTGCTCGTCGTCGACATGCCGCCGGGAACGGGCGACGTCGCGATCTCACTCGGGCAGCTGCTTCCGCGCGCGGAGGCCGTCGTCGTGACGACGCCGCACCGCGCTGCTCAGCAGGTCGCGGTCCGGGCGGCGCAGATGGCGCGAAAGACGAACATGCGGCTCGTCGGCGTCGTCGAGAACATGTCGTACCTCGTCGGCTCCGGTGCGGAGATCTTCGGCGCGGGCGGCGGCGAGAAGCTCGCAGAAGAGATCGAGGCGCCACTTCTCGGCCGGATCCCCTTCGATCCGCGCATCGGGGAGCTTGCGGACGACGGTCAGACGATCGTCGAGGTGGCGCCCGAGAGCGAGGCCGCCGTGGCGATCATGGACCTCGCGAACGCGATCGAAGCGACCGAGCGCGAACGCGGGGTCGGCATCGTCAAGCCGCTCCCTCTTCTGTCGGCGTAGCCGCTTCCGGCGCCCTATCCTTCAGCCGGACGAACGCGGCATGGAGGAAATCCGTGACGGCGTACGTCCCGAAGATCGACGTGAAAAAGCGGGTCTCGCGCGGAAAGACGACCTGCGCGCACGCGAGCGCCGACGTGGTCCAGAGACCGATGCAGTACGGGCACGTGACGAGCTCGCCGAGCACGCGCGCCATCCCGCGCGGCTTCGGCCGCTGCCCCTCGGCGTCCTCCGTCACCGGAGCGCGCACGAACGCGGTCACATCCTCTTTCGTGATCACGCGGCTCAGCTTGTAGCTCGAGAGCGCGAGGAGCACGAGGTCCGTCGCGCGCATTCGCTCGGGCAGCCGGTCGCGGTTCAGTCCAACGAAGAGCACGAAGGCGACCCAGAATCCAGCCGCAAGCGTCGCGTACTCCGGGAGAGGGCGCTCGTCTTCCACGCCGTCGTGGTTGCCCACGTGCGAGCGGCGTAAACCGCGGGGTGCGCGCGGCTAACCGGTGCTGCCGGTCTCGTCGTGCCGCGCGCCGACGGGCTTTGACTCCGGCGAGCCGCGCTGGCGCAGGTAGATCGCGAGCACGGCCATCGTCCCTACGGCGAGAAACTCCGACTGCCAGTTCTGCAGGGTCTTCTCCCAGAAATCGGGACGGGTCAGGTACGTCGCGAGCGAGATCGGCGTGTCCCTGTGCTCCTCCTGCTCGTTGTTGTATTCCGTCCAACCCGTGAGCGCCTGGGCGAGCCATGAGCCGAAGAAGATGACGGTGAAGGCGATGAGGAGCGAGTTTTCGTAAATCCGAGTTCTGAGACCTCCGACGCGCGCCCAAAGGGGCGACCTCGAATCGGCTCCCGGCCCGACCTTCTGCTGCTCGTCCGACTCGAGGCCCGCTTGGTCGAGCGGTTTCGACTCGGGCGATCCCTCCTGGAGAAGCCACACCGTCATGAGCGTGAAAAGGCAGAACTGGAGCCACTCCGATTGCCAGTTCTCGAGGACCGCGGCGCCGAACTCGGACGTATAGACGTACCGGCTCCACGAGATCGTCTCCTGTGCGTGCTGGACCGCTTCCTCGTTGTAGGCGTGGAGGCCGACGATCGACTGGGCGACGATCGCCGCGAGAAAGATGAAGAGGAAGAAGAGCGACAGCGAGTTGAAGCGCAGGAATCTCGCCATCGTCAGTTGTGGGTCAGGCCCACGACGACGTAGAAAACGATCCCGAAGAGAATGATCACGACGTAGGCCGTGAACATGGTGCGCACGTGTCGAACCTAGCGCCGCGGACGGACGTAGACCGGAGCATTCGCCGAGCCTTCGCGGTCGCGGTCGCGGTCGCGGTCCTGGGTGTGGGAGTCGCAGGATGTGGCGGCGGCGCGCTCGACGCGGACACACTCGCGAAAGAGGTCGACGCGGTGGCGTCGCTCGCCGCGGAGGGCGCGCTTCTCGCCGACGGTGCGGCACGGGCTCGGACGACCAGGGCGTTCACACGCGTTCATGCCGACGAGCTCGTTGCCACTGCGACGGAGGAGGCGAACAAGCTCAAGGCCTCGGCCGTCCCGCGGGGGCTGGAGCGGCAGGCGGCCGAGGCGGCGCGCCTCGCGTCCGAGGTCGCGACCCTGATCGAAAGGCTTGCGCGGGCACCGGGCGATCGGGAGGCGGCGCGTCGAATCGCGGTCGAGCTCGACGAGGCAGCGGCGGCGGCGAAGCGGCTCGGCGCGAGCGTGTGAAGAACCTCCTTCGGGTCGCGCTCGGGATCCTTGCCGCGATCGGCGGTTTCGTCGACATCGGCGACATCGTCTTCAACGTCGCGGCCGGCGCGACGTTTGGTTACGAGCTCCTGTGGGTCGTCGTCGTCGGCGTCATCGGGATCATCGTCTACTCGGAGATGTGTGGCCGCGTCGCCGCGGCCTCGCAGCGGCCCGTGTTCGACGCGGTGCGCGAGCGGATGGGCCTGCGGGTCGGCCTCGTCACCCTCGTCGCTGCGCAGATCGTGAACTTCATGACGCTTGCGGCCGAGGTGGGCGGGATCGCGATCGTGCTCCAGCTTCTGTCGGGGCTCCCCTACCGGGCGCTCATCCCGCTCGGACTCCTCGCGCTCGCTCTCTTGGTTTGGGTCTTGCCGTTCGAGTGGATCGAGCGGGTGTTCGGCTACACCGGCCTCTGCCTCCTCGTCTTCGCCGTCGGCGCGATCAAGCTGCAGCCGGACTGGGGCGACGTCGCGCAAGGGTTCGTCCCGCACGTCAACACCTCGGACCCGCTCGTCTACGGCTACTTCGCAGTGGGTCTCCTCGGTGCGGCGATGACGCCGTACGAGGTCTACTTCTACTCGTCAGGCGCGGTCGAGGAGGGGTGGACGCCGCGCGACCTCGGCTTGAACAAGGCGAACGCGATCATCGGCTACGGGATGGGCGGCTTCCTTTCGTTCGCGCTCATGATCACCGCGGGCGCGCTCTTCCTTCCGCTCGGCATCCAGCCGGAGTTCCTGGGAAGTGTCGCCCTCGGCGCGCAGGTGCCGCTCGGTGAGATCGGGCTCATCCTCGCGCTCGTCGGGACGCTCTTCGCCGTCGGCGGAGCGGCGATCGACACGTGTTTCTCGGGCGCCTACAACCTCTCACAGTTCCTGGGCTGGGAGTGGGGAAAACACCGCCGCGCCGGCGGTGCGCCGCGTTTCACGATCACGTGGATCGTCCTGCTCGTCCTCGCGATGGGCGTTGTCATGACGGGAATCGACCCTGTGCTCGTGACGGAGTTTGCGGTCATATTCTCCGTGGTCGCCCTGCCCTTTACGTACTTGCCGATCCTGCTCGTCGCGAACGATCGAAACTACATGGGCGAATACACGAACGGCCGCCTCGCGAACACGTTCGGGATCGTCTACCTGATCGTGATCCTGTTCATCGCGGTGACGGCGATTCCGCTCCTCTTCCTCTCGAACATGGGGCAGGGATGACGGACGCGCAGGAGCTCGATCTGGTCTTTGGGCTGCTCGACCACCAGCTGGTCGACAAGGACGGGCGCCGTTGCGGCAAGGTGGACGATCTCGAGGTCGAGGCGAGACCGGGTCGTCCGGCGCGTGCCGTCGCGATTCTCGCGGGCACCGGCTACTGGGGCGCACGGCTCCACGGACCGTTTCGGCGCGGCGCGTCTGCGCTCGGTGGGTCGCGCGTTCGGATCGAATGGAAGGACGTCGGCGAGGTGAGCGCGGCGGTCCACCTCACGAAGACGGCCAAGGAGCTTCGGCTCGGGCGCGGCGACGATCGGGCGGCGCGCTGGGTTCGCAAGCTCCCCGGGTCGTGATGCGGCTCTCGGAGCTCGTCGATCGCAGGGTCGTGACCGAATCCGGCGCGTCGCTCGGGCGCGCCTTCGACGTCCGCGCGGAGCGCCGGGGCTCGACGGTCGAGATCACGGGGCTCGTGGTCGGCCGTCGCGGCTTCTTCGAGCGGCTTGGAATCGGTCCCTCTCGCGGCGAGGCGAAGCGCCACCACAAGGTCTGGAAGCGCGACCTCGTTCCCTGGGAGGCGGTCGTCAGGATGGAGCAGAAGAGGATCGTGGTGCGGGACGGGACGGAGCCCGAGTAGGGCGCTGGCCTCGGCCGTGCCTACGCCGCGGCCTTGAGGGCCTCGACGAGCTCGTCCTTCGACATGTCTGCCCGGCCTTTGACGTCGGCGGCCTTGGCGCGCTCGTAGAGCTCTTCCTTCGAGAGCTTGTCGAGCTCGCCGTCGGTGGAGGCGGCGCCTCCCCGCCCACGTCCGCCTCGGCGCGCCTGCGCCGCCGCCACGCTCGCCCGGAGCGCTTCCATCAGGTCGGTCGGCCGTGCGGCCTCGGGCTCGGCAGGCTTCGGCGGTTCCTTGCCCTTGCGCTTCGCGCGAATGATCTCGCAGAGCGCGTCACGATACGTGTCGTCGTACTTCTCGGGCCGGAACTTCCCGGAGAAGCTCTCGATCAGCTTGCCGGCCATCTCGAGCTCGCGCTGGTCGACGTTCACCTTCTTCGGAGCGATCTCCCCCGCCGGCCGGATCTCGTCGGCGAAGTACATCTTCTCGAGCGCAATGACGCCGTCGCGGACGCGCAGGCAGCCGAGATGCTGCTTGTCGCGCATCACGTACTTCGCGATCCCGGCGAGCTTCGCTTCATCCATTGCGCGCAGGAGGAGCGCGTAGACCTTGTCCGCGTTCTCCTGCGGGGCGAGGTAGTACGTCTTTTCGAAGTAGATCGGGTCGATCTCGTCGTACGGGACGAAGTCGCGGATGTCGATCGTCTTCAGGTTCTCCGCCTCGGCCGCCTCGAAGTCCTCGTCGGTCATGTACACGTAGTCGTCCTTCTCGTATTCGAATGCCTTGACGATTTCCTCGTCTGGAACGGGCCGCTCCTCCGCCTTGCAGATCTTCTGGTAGCCGATGCGGCTGCCGTCCGGCTCGTGGATGTAGTTGAAGTGAAGGTCTTTCTCCTCGATCGCGGAGTACATCCGCACGGGCACGTTCACGAGCCCGAACGAGATGTTCCCTGACCAGATCGCGCGAGCCATGTCGAGGTTGTCCCCCGGCGGGGAGGCTCCGTAACCGCGAGTTCGCCGTCTTCGCCGGCGGTGACGACCGAGGCCACCTGACGGGCCGCGGGGACAGAGCGGCGACCGACGACGCTCGCGCACCGCCAACCTCGGTCCGCGCGCGCGACGCCTTCGGTTAGGGTTCTCGGCGGGCGAGACCGGGCTTGCGACCTTGAGACGACGCGCGATCATCCAGATGGTCCTGATTGGCGTCCTGACGGGGATCGGGGTCGCCCTCATCGCCTATCTCGTCCCGTGGCTGCCCGAACGCGCGTCGAAGGAAGCGGTCCAGATCGACCGCGTCTTCTGGTTCGTCACCTTCATCTGCCTCGCGATCTTCGCGCTCGTCGCCGCCGTCTCGATCTACGCGGGCCTCAAGTTCCGCGCCGCTCCCGACGATCCGGACGACGGCGCGCCGATCCACGGCCACACGGGCCTCGAGATCGTCTGGACGATCGTCCCGGCGGTGCTCGTCACCGCGATCTCCGTCTACAGCGGCCTCGTCCTGATCGACATCGAGAACATCTCGGACGACCATCCGGTCGTCGAGGTCACGGCGCAGCAGTTCGCCTGGAGCTACACCTACCCGGACCTCGACGTCACGAGCGGTGAGCTCGTCCTCGAGCGCGACGAGCCGGTCGAGCTCGTCCTCACGTCGAGGGACGTCATCCACTCGTTTTGGGTGCCGGAGTGGCGCGTGAAGCAGGATGCCGTTCCGGGCGTCGCGACCAAGGTGGTCGTGACGCCGACGAAGGTCGGCCGCTTCCCCGTCAGGTGTACCGAGCTCTGCGGCCTCGGGCACGCGACCATGCTCTCGCGTGCGATCGTCCTCTCGCCCGCGGACTTCGACACGTGGGCGAAGGAACAGCAGGAGGCCGCCGGCGGTGGAGACGCGGCCGCGTCGGGGAAGGAGATCTTCGACCAGCAATGCGGCAGGTGTCACACGCTCGCCGACGCGGGCTCGTCGGCCGAGATCGGTCCCGACCTCGATAAGGTTCTGGTGGGCACGGACGCCGACTTCATCCGCGAATCCATCGTCGACCCAAACGCCGTGATCGAAGAGGGGTTTCAGCCGGACGTGATGCCGAAGGACTTCGACGAGAAGCTCTCGGACGCGCAGCTCGACGCGCTCGTCGACTACCTCCTCGAGGCGACGAAAGCGGGATGACGGCTTGGCCATAGCGACACGCGAACCACAAGAGCAGCACCCGCCGCACGCCGCGCCCCCGTCGCGCCCGGCGGGGTGGCGCCGCTGGACGGCGCCGGGGTGGCTCCGCGTGCTCTGGGTGACGCCCCTCTCGTTCGTCCTCGCCACCGGGCTCGTCGCGGGCGCGCGCGCGGGCTTCGGCTGGGAGCCGCTTCTCGCCGGGCAACCCTGGATCACGACGCTCCTCACGGTCGTCCCGCTCGGCTTCCTCGTTGCGATCGGCGGCTTCGACTACTGGGCGTACTGGATCTCGGGTCGACCCACACGCGCGGAAGACCATTCCGGCCACGGAGCCCGCAGCTGGCGCGACTACTTCCGCGTCAACACCGACCACAAGGTGATCGGGATCCAGTACGTCGTCACGACGATCTTCTTCTTCATCGCCGGCGGGCTGATGGCGATGTTCCTCCGCGCGGAGCTCGCGAAGCCGGGCATGCAGTTCGTCGACACGCAGGGCTACAACGGCCTCTTCTCGGTCCACGCGTCGCTGATGATCTTCCTCTTCATCATCCCTGCGTTCGCCGGGCTCGGGAACTACGTCATCCCGCTCATGATCGGCGCGCCGGACATGGCGTTCCCCCGCCTGAACGCGCTCTCGTTCTGGCTCCTCCCGATCGCCGGCCTCATGATGATGTCGAGCTACCTGATCGGCGCGTTCGGCGCCGGCTGGACGAACTACGTCCCGCTCGCCGTTCAGCAGCCGGACGGAAACCTGATGTTCCAGATGGGCGTCCAGTGGGCCGGCGCGTCATCGATCATGACCGCGCTCAACTTCCTGGTGACCATTATCACGATGCGTGCGCCCGGGATGACGTTCTGGCGCCTCCCGCTGCTCGTGTGGGCGAACTTCGCGACGTCGACGCTCGTCGTGATCGCGACGCCGTTCAT
>JALZEM010000185.1 GCA_030862005.1 Actinomycetota bacterium
GGCGATAGTGTCACCTGGGTGAGCAGGCGAATCGCCATCCTCGGCGCAGGGAAGATCGGAGAGGCGCTCGTCGCCGGGCTGGTTTCCTCCGGCTGGCGCGAGCCCTCCGAGATCGTGGCCACGGCGCGGAGCGACGTGCGTCTGGAGGAACTGCGTGAGCGGTACGGGATCGACGCCACACGCTCGAACCTCGAAGCCGTCCGAGACGCCGCGATCGTGGTGATCGCCGTTAAGCCGCAGGACATCGAGGAGCTCCTGGGCGAGCTCACCGGCACGCTCTCGCCGTCGCAGACAGTCCTTTCGATCGCAGCCGCGATCCCGACACAGCTCATCGAGCGGCACCTCGGCGCCCAGATCCCCGTCGTCCGAGCCATGCCGAACACGCCGGCGGCCGTCCACGAAGGTATGGCCGGGATCGCGGCGGGCGCGCACGCTGAGGAGGAGCACCTCGCGCGCGCCGAGGAGGTCCTTTCGCACCTCGGACGGTCGGTGCGCGTGCCCGAGAGCTACATGGACGCCGTCACGGCCGTCTCGGGCTCAGGGCCGGCATACTTCGCGCTCCTGGCGGAGTCCATGATCGAGGCCGGGATCCTCCTTGGTCTCTCGCGGGAGATCGCCACGGACCTCGTCGTACAGACGATGCTCGGCACGGCCAAGCTCCTGCGCGACGAGAAGATGCATCCGGTCGAGCTCCGCGAGATGGTGACGTCTCCAGGCGGGACGACGATCTCGGCCATCCGCGTGCTCGAGATGGCGGGGGTTCGCGCAGCGTTCCTGAACGCGATCCAGGCGGCGATGCAGCGCTCGAAGGAGCTAGCGGAGGGCGGTTAGCGGGTTGGTCGCCGCCGTCCGGTAACGAACTTCGAAGTGGAGGTGTGGCCCCGTGGAGAATCCCGTCGACCCCACCGCGCCGAGCCTCGCGCCCCGAGCGACGCGTTGGCCGCGCGAGACGTCGATCCGAGACAGGTGCGCGTACCACGTCCAGACGCCGGAACCATGGCCGACCACGACCAGGTACCCGTAGCCGCCCGGATCCCAGCCGGCACGTGCGACGCGGCCCGACCGCGCGGCCGAGACACGCGCCCCAGCCGAGGCGGGATAGTCGATTCCGGTATGGAAACGCGATCCGCGCGGCCCGAACCGATCCGCGACGGGGGCCGACGTGGGTCGCGACAGCGCAAGCGGACTCCGCGGAAGAGGGTTCCTGAGCGCGCGAAGCGTCGCAGGGCCTGCGGCGCCGTCGGTAGCCAGGCGGGAGAAGCGCTGGAAACGCCGGACGGCGCCGTCCGTGCGCGCGCCGAACGCCCCGTCGATCGTCCCGGACGGGAAGCCGTGCCAGGCGAGCATGAACTGGAGCTGGGACACGTCCCAGCCGACCAGACCCTGCGTCATCACCCGGCTGCCGAGCAGCGGCCGGCCAAGCGGGCCGAGCGCGCGGCGCGTCTTTGACCCGGGTACGCCGTCGACGGCAAGCCCGGCGCGCAGCTGCAGCATGCGGACACTTCGCAACGTCGCCGTGCTCCAGAAGCCGTGGATCGTCCCGCCGTAGAGGCCACGCGCCTTGAGGCCCACCTGGAGCGCGGCCGTGCTCGGGCTGCCCATCGCCCCGGCGTCCGTGGCGAAGGCGAGTGAGCTTGCGGCGACCGCGAGTACCGCAAGCAGTCGCGCGCGCCGGAACTGTGGAAAGTGAAAGCTGTTTCGCTGCATGACCCCTGCCGGTGAACTGCCGGCTGCTGGACTTCATCGGCAGCGATCGGAGGAACTTAAGTGCCGAGCGTCGCCCACGGACGAATGGGCGATACGCCGTACCCCACCATTCGTGCGCGTCGCACGGTAGCCCGCGCTGTCGGTTCGCTAATTCGAGGGGGTTGCCCGCGTGGTGCTACTCGTCGCAGCGCCTCGAACGGAGACGAAGCGGCCCGATCCCTCGCCACGACGCAGCACATTGAGTGCGTGGCGACCGCTCTACCTACTGCGAGGAGGAAGCCACAACGTCGGCGCCGCAACCGAAGACGAGCGCGGCTCCGACCTCGTCGGCCGGAACCCCGGCGAGCGAGCGGTGGTCGAGGTCGATCTCGATGACGGGCCAATCGCTCAGGCCCAGTGATGCCGCTCCTTCGGCCGAACCGACCGCGAGCAGCGCGTCGGGCGATACGACGTTGCGCCGAAGCTCTTGCCGCCGCGCGATCCCCTCGAGCTCGCGAAGCTCCTCGAGCGGATCGATACGCACGTTCGAGTCGGACCCGATACAGAGGCGGATCCCACGCGTGACGACGCGGGCGACGGGGAGGAAGCCGTCCCCGAGGTTCGCCTCCGTTGTCGGGCACGCGCAGATCCGGGCTTCGGCCTGCGCTACGAGGTCGAGCTCACCGTCGTTCGCATGTGTGGCGTGAACGACCGTCGTTCGACGCCCGAGGCACCCCGTCTCCGCGAGCAGCTCGATCGGGCGGAGGCCGTGCTCGGCCACGCACTCGTCGATCTCGCGCGGCTGCTCGTCCGCGTGCACGTGGAGCACGAGGTCCTCACGGTCGGCATACCGGCCGAGCTCCTCGAGCCACTCGCGTGGGCAGGCGCGGACCGAGTGCGGCGCGATGCCGACCCGCGCACCGCGCGATCGGAGGCGCTCGAGGTCCTCGAGGTACGAGACAGGTGAGGGCTGACGAAAACGTTCGATTCCGCCGCGTGCATACGCCACGTAGAGGAGGACGAGTACGATCTCCGCTTCTTCGGCGGCCTCGAGAGCCGCTTCCGCCTCATCGAGCCCGACGTAGTGGAACTCGCCGACGGCGGTGTACCCGGCGGCGCGCATCTCGCGGTAGACGGCCGCGTAGCCCCGACGCACGTGTCCCGGCGTCAGGCCGCGGGCCAGGTCCAGCATCGACTCGCGCCACGCCCAGAAGTCGCCGCCTTCGATGCGACCCCGCATCCGCCGCTGAAACGCGTGACTGTGCGCGTTCACGAACCCGGGGAGGGCGAGCCGGTCGGGCACCGGCCGAGGCTACCACCGACATCCCACGGGTCGGGCCGCCACGCTTCGCGGGGCCGCGGGGGCCGTGGCCCGGCGCCAGACCCGGGCCATGGCCGGAATGGCCGAAGGGATGCCGGGGCTACGATGCCGGGCACAGTGGCGGTCCGCGCCGTTCCAGCTTCGCTTGCACAGCTTCCGAACGCGCTCACAGTCGGTCGGCTCGCGCTCATCCCGCTCTTCGTGGCGATGATGCTCGATGCAGACGGTGCGGGGAGCTGGACCACGGCGGCCGTCTTTGCGCTTGCCGGCGCGACCGATCAGATCGACGGCTGGCTCGCGCGACGCTGGCACGTCGAGTCCGCCTTTGGGAAGTTCGCCGACCCGCTCGCGGACCGCCTCATGATCGACGCCGCGGTGATCCTCCTCTGGAGGGACGGCCGGCTCCCGTGGCCGGCCCTCGCCGTCATCCTCGTCCGGGACGGGGTGCTCCTGCTTGCGACGCCGCTTGCGCTCAGGCGGGGCTACGAGTTCGAGGTGAACTTCCTCGGGAAGACGGCGACCTGGATCCTCTACGCGTCGCTCGTCGGCGTGATCGCCTCGGGCGAGGACACAGCCTGGGCGCTCGTGCTCTTCTGGGCGGGGGTCGCCGTTGCGCTTGCCGCGGCTGTGCAATACGTCGCTTCGGCCGGCCGGACGATGAGAGGATGGAAACGATGAAAGCGGTCGTCATG
>JALZEM010000199.1 GCA_030862005.1 Actinomycetota bacterium
TCAACTCCGGTTCCTGCAAACGATGCTCGAGATCAGCTCGGAACGATCCACGACGACGTTTCTTCCTCTCCCGATCGAGCTCTTCCGGCCGTTCCTCGAGAACGCGCGTGCAGACACTGCGAGCGGAGCCGGGGCCTGAGCGCTGCCCGCGACGTCCGACGCGATCCCCTTTCCGGCCGCCTAGTCGTCGTTGCGCCCGGGCGAGCCCGCCGGCCGGGAGCCGCTACCAACGCGATCGCCCCTCCAACGAACGAGGAGCTCGAGACATGCCCGTTTTGTGAGGGGCGGGAGGCCCGGACTCCGCCCGAGACTCTCGCCCTCGGACGGCCGGACGGCACGCCGACCGACGGCCCCGGATGGACCGTCCGCGTCGTTCCGAACCTCTACCCGGCCCTCGAACGCCAAGAGGTGGTCGTTCACGCGCCGCACCACGTCCGGTCGTTCGCCGACCTGGCTCGTGCGGAGATAGCACTCGTGGCTACGGCATGGGAGCGGCGGGCCCGAGCCGCCTCGACCGACGGCTTCCCGTACGTTCACGCGCTTCTGAACGAGGGTCGGGACGCAGGCGCAAGCCTGCCGCACTCGCACTCACAGCTGGTCTGGCTTCGTGAGCCGCCGCCGGCCGTGCTCGCCGAGCAGGAGAGTCTCCGTGGGGACGAATGCGCGCTTTGTCGCCTCGTCGACCACGAGCGCGCATCGGGCTCTCGGATCGTCTCCGAGAACGAGGGCGTCGTCGCTCTCGCGTCGTACGCCGGGAGACTTCCGTACGAGCTTCTGATCGTAGGCGACCACTTGGGCGATCAGGATGGTTTCGCCGGCGGCGCCTTCCTCGAGCGCGCCCTTCAGCTCCTCGCCGACTCGATTCGGCGTCTTCGCGCCGTCGAAGGGCCGGTCCCGTTGAACGCGTGGCTGCACAACAGCGGCCATCGACATTTCGAAGTGCTACCTCGCATCTCGGTCCTAGCCGGCCTCGAGCTCGGCGCCGGACTCTACGTGAACACGGTCGATCCCGAAGAGGCCGCCGAGCGACTGCGGCGCGCGGGCTAGGGAGCTTCGGCCTCGCCTTCGGCGTCCGACGTGAGAGCCTGGGCTTCGGCCTCCAGCGCCTCGTCGGTCTGCATCGGCGCCTCGGCCGCCGCGAGCGCGGGCATGTCTCCGTCCGTCTGCTCGACGACGGGCGCGAGCGTCGAGACCTGCTCGTCACCACGAAGGCGCATGACGATCACGCCCTGCGTCGCGCGCCCCGCGCGGCGGATGCCGTCGACCGGCATGCGGATGACCGTCCCGCCGGTTGAGATGAGCATTACCGCGTAGCCGTCGCGGACGACGCGCGCACCTACGAGTTGCCCCCGCGCCTCCGTGAGTTGCACCGTGCGGACACCCATGCCGCCTCGACCCTTCACGGGATACTGGTCGAGCCGGGTGCGCTTGCCGTAGCCGTTCTTGGTGACGACCAGCAGGTCGGCGTCGTTCCTCGCGACCTCGACGGCGATGACCTCGTCGCCGGCGCGCAGCCTCATTCCGGTGACACCGCCTGTCGCGCGGCCCATCGGGCGCACCGTCTTTTCGTGGAACCGGATCGCCTGGCCCTTGCGCGAGACGAGGAGGATGTCGTCGTCACCGGTGGAGTGGAGGACGCCGACGAGCTCATCGTCCGGACGAAGGCGGATCGCAATGATCCCGTCCGCCTTGAGCGGCGTGTTGTACTCGAGGAAGCGAGTCTTCTTGACGATCCCTGCTCGAGTTGCGAGGACGAGGTACTCGGCTTCCTTGAAGTCGCGGGTCGCGATCACGGTGCGGATCGACTCGCTCTGCCCGAGTGGAAGCAGGTTGACCATCGCGCGCCCCTTCGACTGGCGGCTCCCGAGCGGAAGCTCATGCACCTTCAGCCGATAGACCTTTCCCGCCGACGAGAAAAAGAGGAGATAGTCGTGCGTCGAGGCGACGACGAGGTGCTCGATGTAATCGTCGTCCTTGAGCTCCATCCCCATCACGCCCATCCCACCCCGGCGTTGCTCGCGATACGTCGAGACGGGCAAGCGCTTCACATAGCCCGACCGCGTGATCGCGACGACCATGTCCTCCTCGGCTATCAGGTCCTCGAGCTCGAACTCGCCTTCGGCAGCGATGATCTCGGTGCGGCGGTCGTCCGCCTTCCCGTAGACGGACTTGATCTCGAGGAGCTCCTCTCGGATGAGCCCATCGATCTTCATCTCGTCGGACAGGATCGAGCGGAGCTCCGCGATTCGCTCCTGGAGATCGCGGTAGTCGTTCTCGACGCGCTTGCGCTCGAGCGCCGTCAGCGCGCGCAGTCGGAGGTCGAGGATCGCGACCGCCTGGATCTCCGAGAGCTCGAATCGCTCCATGAGCTGCCCGCGCGCGGTATCGGTGTCTGGGGCGTTTCGGATCACCTTGATGACCTCGTCGAGGTTGTCGAGCGCGGTCAGGTAACCCTCGAGGATGTGCGCGCGTTCCTCCGCCTTCCGAAGCTCGTACTTCGACCGGCGGGTGACGACCTCGCGTTGGTAGGCGAGGTAGTGGCGAAGCATGTCGCGGAGCGAGAGCGTCCGCGGGACACCGTCGACGAGCGCGACGGCGTTGTAGCCGAAAGTCGCCTGGAGCGAGGTGTGCTTGTAGAGCTTGTTCAGGACGACCTGCGGAATCGCCTCGCGCTTCAGCTCGATCTGGATGCGCATCCCCGATTTGTCCGAATGGTCCGCGAGATCCGAAACCTCGGTCAGAACCTTCTCGTTTACGAGGTCGGCGATCTTCTTGATCACTCCCGCGTCGCCGCCCTTCTTCACGCCGTACGGGAGCTCCGTGACCACGATCGCTGACTTGCCGCCGCGCAGCTCCTCGATGTGCGCGCGGGCGCGCATGACGACGCGGCCTCGGCCCGAACGGTAGGCCTCGCGGATCCCTTCGCGCCCGACGACGATTCCGCCCGTCGGAAAGTCGGGCCCTTTCACGTGCCGATTCAGCCGCTCGACGTCGATGTCGGGGTCGTCGATCAGCGCGATGATCCCCGCGACGACCTCCGCGAGGTTGTGCGGCGGGATGTTCGTCGCCATCCCGACTGCGATCCCCGAGGAGCCGTTGACGAGCAAGTTCGGGAACCGCGAGGGAAGGACGGTGGGCTCGCGGCGCGACTCGTCGTAGTTCGGGGCGAAGTCGACTGTATCCGCCTCGATGTCGCGGAGCATCTCCGTCGCCACGCGCGACAACCGGCACTCCGTGTACCGCATCGCTGCCGGTGGATCGTCGTCGAGGTTCCCGAAGTTGCCCTGGCCGTCGACAAGCGGGTAGCGCATCGAGAACGGCTGCGCGAGACGGACGAGCGTGTCGTAGATGGCCGAGTCGCCGTGGGGGTGGTACGAGCCCATGACGTCGCCGACGATCCGCGCGCACTTCTTGTACGGACGGTTCGGCTGCATGCCGGCCTCGTGCATCCCGTAGAGGACGCGCCGGTGCACCGGCTTCAGCCCGTCGCGCACGTCTGGAAGGGCGCGCGCGACGATCACGCTCATCGCATAGTCGAGAAAGCTCGAGCGCATCTCCTGCTCGAGCTCGCGCGGCTCGATCCGGCCCGCTCCTAGCGGTTCAATGCTCGCCATCGCGCGCTCCCGATGCGGCGACTGCCTTGCCCCTACACGTCAAGGAACCTCACGTCCTGTGCGTTCTGCTCGATGAACGCGCGGCGCGGCTCGAC
>JALZEM010000232.1 GCA_030862005.1 Actinomycetota bacterium
AGGCGGTCGATGTCCTCGTTGATCGACGCGTCCTTCTCGATGTATGTGTCCGTGGTCGGGACGTACGCCTCCGGCTGATAGTAGTCGTAATACGAGATGAAGTACTCGACCGCGTTGTGCGGGAGGAAGCTCTTCAGCTCACCGTACAGCTGCGCGGCGAGCGTCTTGTTGTGCGAGAGGACGAGCGTCGGCTTGCCGATGTTCTTGACGACGTTGGCCACCGTCATCGTCTTCCCCGACCCGGTGACGCCAAGCAGGGTCTGGAACCGGTCGCCGCGCTCGATGCCGGCGGTCAGCTCGGCGATCGCCTTCGGCTGATCCCCGGCGGGGCTGAACGGGGCTTGGAGATCGAAAGTCGCTCGGGGCATCGACAGAATATAACCCGCTCCGTCGGCGTTTGTTCGGGGCGTCCAGCCGCGTGACCGCGGTCCGACGCCGTCGGCGTTCGGCGGGAGGCTAGTCGGTCGGAATTCGATCGCGCCGCGCGACGTCGGTGATCCCCTTCACCTTCCGCGCGGCCTTCATGATCCGCTGGAGGTGGCCGAGGTTCTCGACCTCGACGAGCACCGAACCGATCGCCTTTCCGTCGGTGCTCTTGAGCTCCAGGCTGCGAATGTCCGTCCCGGTTCCGCTCACCGCCGAGGCGATGTCGGCATACAGGCCCCGGCGGTCGTTCCCCTCGACGACGAGTCGCACGACGAACCGCTCCCCCTCGGCCTCCTGCCAGTCGATCTCCAGCCTGCGCTCCGGCTCGTGCGCGAGAAAGAGGAGGTTCGGGCAATCGCCGCGGTGGATGCTGACGCCGCGCCCCCGCGTGACGTAGCCGACGACCGCGTCGCCGGGCACCGGCTGGCAGCACTGCGCGTACCGGACCATGAGCCCGTCGACGCCCTGGATCCGCACGCCCTTCGGACCGCGCACGCGATCGACGAAGCGCTCGAAGACGTTCGGCTTCGGCGGCTCGGCGGTGTCGAGGTCGGGGTGCAGCTGCCGGAGCACCTGGGTGACGTTGACGTCCCCCTGGCCGATCGACGCGAGCAAGTGCGTCTGGTCGTTGAGGTTCAGCTCCTTGGCGACGCGCCCGAGCTCGTCCTCGCTCGGCTTCGCGAGGCGCCGGCGCTTCACCTCGCGCTCGAGCATCTCGATGCCGAGCCGCTGCGACGAGCGCTGCGCCTCGTGCTTCAGGACCTGACGGATCTTGTGGCGCGCGCGGCCGGTGCGGACGTGCGCCAGCCAGTCGCGCGACGGCTTGGCAGTCGGCGACGTGATGATCTCGACCGTCTCCGAGTTGCGGAGGGGCCGCGACAGCGGCGCAATGCGCCCGTTCACGGTCGCGCCGGCGCAGTGCAGCCCGATCTCCGTGTGGACGGCGAAGGCGAAATCGATCGGCGTCGCGCCCTTGGGCAGCTGAATCACGTCGCCGGTCGGCGTGAAGACGAAGATCTCGTCCTGGTAGAGGTCGAGGCGCAGGAACTCGAGGAACTCGTCCGGCGTCTTCGCGTCCAGCTGGAGCTCGAGAACCTGTCGGAACCAGGCGAGGTGGCGATCGAGCTCGTCGGCGCTCTTCGCGTCCTCCTTGTACCGCCAGTGCGCGGCGATGCCGTAGTCCGCCGTGCGGTGCATGCCGCGCGTGCGGATCTGGATCTCGTAGAGCTGGCGCCCCGGTCCGAACACCGTCGTGTGCAGCGACTGGTAGCCGTTCGACTTCGGCTGGGCGATGTAGTCCTTGATCCGCTCCTGGAGCGGCGTCCAGCCGTCGTGGATGACGCCGAGCGCGTGGTAACAGTCGGGCACGGAGTCGACGAGCACGCGGATCGCGAGCAGGTCGAAGATCTCGTCGTACGGCCGCTCCTGCTGCCGCATCTTCTTGTAGATCGACCAAAGGTGCTTCGGCCGGCCGGTGACCTCGACGTTGCGGATCCCGGCCGCGGTCAGCGCGCGCTCGAGCGGCTCCCGCATCGCCTTGATCATCTCTTCGCGCTCGCCGCGCTTCTGCGCGACCTTCTTCGCGAGCGCCTTGTACTCCTCGGCCTCGAGGTGCTTGAACGCCAGGTCCTCGAGCTCCCACCGCAGCTTCGCCATACCGAAGCGGTGCGCGAGCGGCGCGTACAGGTCGCGCGTCTCCTGCGCGATGCGCTTGCGCTTCTCCGGCGGGAGCCAGTCGAGCGTCCGCATGT
>JALZEM010000247.1 GCA_030862005.1 Actinomycetota bacterium
GTGCGCCGCGAGCGCCGCACCCGTCGATCCGTCTCCCGTGACGACGGTCCAGACGCCTTCGGGAACCCCCGCCTCGCGTCCGAGCTCGGCGAGGCGGAGCGCGGTCAGCGGCGCTTCGCCGGAGGGCTTGTGAACGACGGTGTTTCCGCAGGCGAGCGCGGGCGCAATCTTCCATGACGCGATCGTCATCGGGAAATTCCAGGGCGTGATGACGCCGACGACCCCGATCGGCTCGCGCAGCGTGTACGTGAAGACGCCGGGATTGGCCGGATTCGTCGTTCCGAGGATCTTCGTCGGCCAGCCGGCGTAGTACAGCCACGTCTGCGCGGTGAACTTCACGTCTCGCGTTCGTGCTTCGGCGAGCGGCTTCCCGACATCGCGCGACTCGAGCTCGGCGAGCTCGTCCGCATGCTCCTCGACGAGTTGAGCGACGCGGACGAGGAGCTTCGTTCGGTCAGTCGGGTCGAGGCGCGACCAGGAAGGGAGGGCGTCCCGCGCGGCGTCGACCGCGGCGGTCACCTCGGCCTCGCCCGCAAGCGGAAGGACGGCGAGCACCTCGCCGGTGGCCGGGTCGACGGTCTCGAAGCTTGCAACCGTCGTGCTCACTATGTGAAACTCTGTCACAGATGCTGGATCTCGGCAAACGCGTCCGCGGCATCTTCCTGAAGCTCCCGGTGACCGACGTCGTGGAGCTCGCGGCTGACGCGGGCTTCGACTTCGTGGTGGTCGACCTCGAGCACTCGCAACTCGGCGAGGTCGACGCGTTCCGGCTTGTTCGCCATGCACAGGCACGCGGTTTTCCGGCGCTCGTCCGCCTTGCGGCTCTTGACCGCGGCCTCGTGAACCGGCTGCTCGAGGCCGGAGCGGCCGGGATCCATCTATCGACAGTTCGGCGCGCCGAGGAGGTGAGGGCGCTTCGAGCGGCGTGCCGTTACGCGCCACAGGGTACGCGCTCGATCAGCCTAGCCCACCCGCAGGGGCGGTACGGCGGGGTAACGCTCGCGGACTACCTCATGGAGCAAGGGCCAGGGCCGCTCGTCGTCGCCCAGATCGAGACGGCCGAGACGGACGACACGCTCGACGAGATCCTGGAAGCCGCGCCCGATGTCCTCTTCGTCGGCGTCACGGATCTGTCTGTCGACTTAGGGCTCGACGAGGCACGCGTTCGGACGCGGGTCGAGGAGATCGCGGACGCCGCCGGGCGTGCCGGCGTACCGCTCGGCGCCTTCGGCCTAGACGATGTCCGCGTACGCTATGACGCGGTCTCGACCGATCTGACCCTCCTTCGAAAGGCGCTCCTCGATGCCGCCTGATCTCCGCGTCTCCGTCGGCCGGATCGAGCTCAAGAACCCCGTTCTGTGTGGCGCCGGGGAGTGGACGATGACCGAGGAGGCGCTGCGCGCAGCCCTTGACGCCGGTGCCGCCGCCGTCGTCGCGAAATCGGCGAATGAGTCGGATGCGGCGAAGCGTCAACTCGGCGCGGCCGAGGCGGTCGTCCTCGACGAGCACTGGCGACCGGTTGCGAACGGACGTGCAGGCCGCTCGAGCTCGCTCTTCAACCGGTCCGGCCTCGTGGGCGAGCGCTTCGACCGTTGGCTCGAGACGCTCGCTGCCGCCGACGGGTACGCGCGCGAGCGTGATGCCTACGTGATCGCGAGCCTCATTCCGGCCGATCTGGACGAGCTGGTTCGGATGGCCCGGGCCGTGGAGGAGGCGGGTCTTCGTTGGCTCGAGCTCAACGTCGGCGCCGCCCACGGAGAGGAAGCCGCCGCCGGCGCGATCGTTCTTGCGTCCGAGCAGGAGCAAGTGGCCGACATCGTCGCTCAGGTTCGCGACGCGATCGCGATCCCGCTTACGGTGAAGCTCTCCGGCCAGGGCGACGTGCTCGCGGCGGCGCGGGCGGCGTACGAGGCCGGCGCGGATTCGCTCTGTCTCGCAGGTCGCCCGCTGGCGTTTCTCCCCGATCCGGAAACGCGCAGGCCGGTCCTCGGCACGTTCGGTGCGATCGGAGGCGCCTGGGCGCTTCCCCTGACGCTCCGCTGGATCGCGAAGGCGCGGCGCGAAATCGACGCGAGTGTCCCGCTCGTCGCAACGGGCGGCGTGCGCGACGGCCTCGACGTCGCCCGGGCGCTTCTGGCAGGGGCGAGCGCAGTCCAGCTCGGTACCGCCGTCTGGACCGACGGCCCCGCAGCCCTCGCCGGTGTGGTCGAAGGCCTCGGTCGATATCTCGACACGCAGGGCGCGGCGGCGTGCGACCTCATCGGGGAGGCCGCCGACGCCGTCATGACGTACGAGGAAGCGGCACTCAGGAGGAGCGAATGATCCCAGTCGAAGCGGTTGGAAGCACGATCACCGTCGAGGACCTCGAGGGCGATCCGTACCCGATCTACCAGCGGCTCCGGGAGGAGGAACCCGTCTCGTGGGTGGAGTCGGTCGGCCTCTGGCTCGTGACTCGCTGGGACGACGTGAACTACATCGATCGCACGCCCGAGCTCTTCACCGGCGAGACGGAGCCGTCGACGCTGAATCGGACGTTCGGAAAGAACCTGTTGGGCTCGGAAGGCGAGTACCACCAGCGGATCCGGTCGATCATCTATCCGGCATTCCGCGTGGGCGCCATCGGCCACTACCCGGACGAGGTCATCGCCCCGATCGCAAACGAGCTGATCGACGCCTTCGCGGGTCGTGGCGAGGTGGAGTTCGTCTCGGAGTTCGCGGAGCCGCTCTCCACGAAGGTCGTGAAGCGTGCGCTCGGCCTCCAAGACATCGAGGACGACACGCTGAGACGTTGGTTCGTGGAGCTCGCGACTGGCGCCGCGAACTTCGAGGGCGACCCGGAGAAGCAGGCGATCGCGGACAAGGCGAGCCAGGAAGTGAACGACACCGTTCAGCCGCTCCTCGACCGCCTTGAGACGGAGCCGGACGACACCCTCCTCTCGAGCATGCTCCACAGCGAGGTAGACGGGCAGCGCCTGACGCGCGAGGAGATCCAGTCGAACCTAAAGGTGATGATCGTCGGCGGCCTCCAGGCCGGGACCGACCTGATCGCGCTTTCGCTCTGGGCGCTGCTCTCGCACCCGGACCAGGCGGAAGCAGTGAAGGCCGATCACTCGCTCGTCAACCAGGCGATCGAGGAGGGCGCGCGCTGGCACTCGCCCGTGGGGACGTCCACGCGCCAGACGACGAGGGATACGGAGCTCGGCGGCGTGAAGCTCGAGCGAGGCGCGCTCATTGCGGCCGTCCTCGCCTCGGCGAACCGCGACGAGCGCCACTGGAACGAGCCCGACCGGTACGACCTGCTCCGGAACGAGGGCGCACACTTGGCATTCGCAACCGGTCCTCATCTCTGCATCGGTGCCAGGCTCGGGCGGTACGAGGCACGGACGTCGTGGCGGATTCTGTTCGAGCGGCTTCCGAGCCTCAGGCCCGATCCGGACCGCCCCACGGAGATCTCCGGCTGGGAGTTCCGCTCGCCTCACCATCTCCATCTCCTCTTCGACGCGTGATGACGCCGACGAAGCACCCCGAGCTCACCCAGGAGTATCTCGAGCGGCTCGACCGTGTCCAGCCGAAGAACCTGCCGCCCGACCTCGACCTCTTCGACGAGGACACGGCGATGCGGGGAATCCGTCTGAACCGCGCGGCGTACTCGCTCAAGGACGAGCATCAACGGAAGCTCTTCGCCGAGGACGAGGAGCGTTGGATGGATCAGTTCGCTCTCACCCAGGAAGAGAAGGAGCTCGTCAGAGCTCGTGACTGGATCGGCCTCTGGCGAAGAGGGATGTCGATCTACGTGATGGTCAAGCTCTCGGGCGTCACCGACACGCCGCTGCCCGAGATCGGCAAGCAGATGCGGGAATCATGAGTGGGAACACCCCCCTCATTCACCCCCCGCGTTCTTCCGCGGAGGTTGTCTGAATGGCGAGGATCGTCGGAGGCATCGGCGCGTCGCACGCTCCGTCGATGGAGCACGTCTACGACGCCGGGGAGGAGGTACGTCTGAGCGACGAATGGCAGCCGCTCTTCGGGCCGTTCCAGGAGGTCGCGAAGTGGCTCGAGGAGGCGCGACCCGACCGGCTGATCGTGATCTACAACGACCACATGGACGGGTTCTTTCTCGACGCGTATCCGACCTTCGCCCTCGGGATCGCGGATGAATATCCGATCGCGGACGAAGGCTTCGGCGCGAGGCCGTTCCCTCCCGTTCCAGGCGACGCCGCGTTCAGCTGGCACGTCGCCCGCTCCCTGGTTGCGGATGAGTTCGACATCACGATGTGCATGGACCTCGAGGTCGATCACGGCGTGATCTCGCCGCTCCCGATGGTCGACTTCTCGGAGGGCGAGGGCTGGAAGATCCCGATTGTGCCGCTCGCGGTCAACGTGATCCTCCACCCGCTGCCGACGCCCGCGCGCTGCTACAAGCTCGGCCAGGCGATCCGGCGGGCTGCTCTCTCGTACCACGAAGACCTGAGCGTCGTCGTCGTCGGAACAGGCGGGCTCTCGCACCAGCTCACGGGACCGCGTTTCGGCCGCGTCGAGCCCGAATGGGACAGGGAGTTCATGCGCCTGCTCGTCAACGAGCCCGAGGCGCTCTGCGACCTCACGCACGAGGAGCTGATCAAGCGCGGCGGGACCGAGTCGGTCGAGGTCGTCCTCTGGCTTGCGATGCGCGGTGCGCTGCCGAAGGAAGCGCGACCGATCGTCGAGGCGTACTACGCGCACCGGATCATGGGCTACGGGCTTCAGGCATATGCGGCCGCGGCGTAACGGAACGCGCCTTCGAGGCGGCCCCCTCGGCCACGGAGGCAGATGAGCACCGACCGCGTCGGGAAGATTCTCGAGGGTGCCGTCGACCTCCACGTCCACCCCGCACCCTCGCCGCTCCCGCGCCGGCTCGACGCGGCCGAGGCCGCGAAGCTGGCGGAGGACGCGGGATTTCGCGCGATCGTCGTCAAGTCGCACCACCATTCGACGGTGACGGACGTCCTCGCGCTCTCGAGCCAGGGCGCGATCGACGGCGACGTTCACGTCTTCGGCGGGATCGCGCTCAACGGGCCCGTCGGCGGCCTCAACCCGAAGGCGGTCGACTTGGCGCTCAAGCTCGGCGGGAAGATCGTGTGGTTCCCCACGATCGGCTCGCCCCAGCACATCCGCCATCACGCCGAGCATCCGAACCTGAAGTTCCCGAAGCTCGCCGTTGCACTGAAGCCGGAAGAGCCGATCGACGTCCTCCAGAACGGCCGCGTGCGGGATGAGGTCTACGAGATCCTCGAGTCGGCCAAGGAGGCCGGCGCGATCGTCGCGAGCGGCCACATGGCGCCCGACAGCATCACCGCCGTGTTCGAAGCCGCGCGAGAGGTCGGAGTCGAGAGGCTCCTCGTGAATCACCCGAACTTCGTGATCGAAGCGACCTACGACGAGGCCAGGCGGTGGGTCGAGCTTGGCGCACGCGTCGAGCACTCGCTCTGCATGTACGACGAGGAGTCGAGTTTCTACCACTGGGACATCGACACGCTCGTCGGCTGGATCGAGGTCATCGGGCCGGAGCGCTCGACGCTCGGCTCCGACCTCGGGCAGATGAACAACCCGCTTCCAACGGAGTCGTTCCGGAAAATCGTCGGGAAGCTCCTCGACCGTGGGCTTCGAGAGGGCGACGTGAAGGCGATGGTCTGCGACAACCCTGCCGAGCTCCTCGGGGTGGCGTGAACACGTCTGCCGTCGTCCGGACGCCCGAGCCCGAGGCGCTGGCGCTCCGGATGCGGAAGCACTTCGGACACAAGGTCGAGGTGGAGGTGGACGGAGCCGTTACGCGCGTGAGAATTGCCGCAGGCACGTTCGAGCTCGAGCCGCACGACGGCCGCCTCGCGGTCCGGGCCACCGCCGAGCACGACGCCGACATGTTGCGTGTCCAGGAGGTCGTCGGCTCGCACCTCGCGCGGTTTGCGCGCGGCGCGTCCGTCGAGCTCGCATGGTCCTCGCGGCTCGAGGAGCGCGTGCTCGAGCGAATCGCGTCGCACCGAAACGCGCGCCATCTGGAGCGGACACGTGACTGGGTGCGCGAGCTTCGTCCGGGAGCTGGGGAGCCGCTGGTGCTGGCAGCGCTCCTCCACGACGTCGAGCGCGGCGTGCCCGGCGGCGCCTCGCTCGACGAGCAGATTGCAGCGTTCGACGACGACGAGGCCGTTCGCGCACACAGCGAGCGGTCGGCGCGAATCGCAGGTGAGTGGCTTCGCGACGCGGGAGCGCGCCCGGAGCTCGTGCGAGCCGTGGAAGACCTCATCCGCCTCCACGAGACCGGCGGCAGCGAAGACGGGGACATCCTCCAGGCCGCGGACTCGCTTTCGTTCCTCGAGACGAACCCCGCTGCTGCGTGGATGCGCGAAGGACGTGCGGGCGCCGAGCACGGAAGGCGGAAGCTCGACTACATGCTCGAGCGGATCCGGCTCGTGGACGCGCGCCGCGCCGCGCAGGCGCTCCACGAGGCGGCGGTCGAGGAACTCGATCGAGGCCGTGAGGGCTTGTCTCTGGAGGCGAAGTGATTCAGGCTCTTGCGTCCGCGCGGGCGGACGCGCAGGCGAACGAAAGGGAGGCGAAATGGCAACACGCGGTGACGTAACGCGGGCCGACACTGCGGGCGTCGGCCTCGAACGGCGGGCCGTCGGTCTTCCGACCGCGATCGCGACGACGTTCGGCCTGATCGTTGCGTCGACGGT
>JALZEM010000264.1 GCA_030862005.1 Actinomycetota bacterium
CGTGAGCGCCATCCCGCTGTCGTCCATCACATCGATCGAGATGATTGGCGCGCGGACGTTCGCACCCGCTTTCCCGTCGGCGGCGCCGGCCGCGATGCCGGCGACGAAGGTTCCGTGACCGCGGCCGTCACCCGGCGAGTTCTCCCTGAGCGTCGTCTGCGCGACCTGGCGGACGACGCGGCCGCCGAAGTCCGGACGAGACGCTTGGATCCCCGAGTCAATGACGGCAATCGCAGGCGTCCGCCCGCCGGGCCCGCCGTTCCAGAACTCGTTCACACCGGCAACGGTGGGCCACAGCTGGCTGTTCGAGTACGCGGCGGTGAGAATGACGCGAGAGTCGCGGGTGACCGCGAAGATGTCGCGTCGGGCCGCGAGCCGGCGAACCTGTCGTCCGGTCAGCTGGGCGGCAACGCCGCGCAGCGAGCTGAACTTCCGCTTCAAGCCCCGGGCCTTCCCGGGGAAATCGTCGCGGATGTCGGCAACTTCCGCCGCAACCTCGGCGGTCGTCTCGTCTCTCTCCCCTTGCACGATGACGTTGAACGCGCGGTCGGGATGCGCGCGAGCAGCGTCACGGAGATTCTGAGGCACGAACGCGCGCGAGTCGGCAGCTGCCGCTGCGGGAAATGCGAACGCAGCCACGAGAACGGTCGCGGCGAGAATCGCGCGTCGGCCGCGATGAGAGGGCGTGGTCGCGCGCGCGTATCTCCGCCGAAGGGCGCTCGAACAGGGCTCGACGTACGATCCGCAGTGCTTCCGCATTGATACCGGTGTCTCCTCCCGCGCACACGGGCAGTGCCGCAGTACGACTAGGTCGCAGGCTACGAGGCAACGCCGCTCAAAACCTCCCCCGCCCGGGGTACCACCGGCGGTTCACTCGTTCGAGTGAGAGCAGGACGTACGATCGCGGAAGCCATGGCGGCGACGGTTCGAGTGGGGACGTGCTCGTGGGCTGACGAGTCGCTCGTCAAGTACTGGTACCCGCGCGAGATCCGCTCCAGCGAGGATCGGCTTCGCTACTACGCCGAGCACTTCGACACGGTCGAGATCGACGCGACGTACTACCACCTACCCGAAGCCGAGACCGCGCAGAAATGGGCCGCGCGGACGCCGACCCGCTTTCTCTTCCACGTCAAGGCGTTCGGGATGATGACGAGGCACCCCGTGAAGCTCGAGCAGCTTCCGCCGGAGCTGCGCGACGGCGCACCGGCCGACGAGCGCGACCGCGTCGAGCGCCCATCACGCGCGTTCCGCGGCGAGGTCTTCCGACGCTTCCGGGAGGGGCTCGCGCCGCTCCGCGAGGCCGGGAAGCTCGGTGGGATCCTCCTTCAGTTCCCGTCCTACATCGTGTGCAAGCCGGCGTCGTTCGAGTATCTGGAGTGGGCGCACGAGCAGCTCGGCGGCGACCACATGCTGGTCGAGTTTCGCCACCGAAGCTGGCTCGACGACGAGAACCGCGAACGCGTCCTCTCCTTTCTCGAGGAGCTCGGGGCGACACACGTCATCGTCGACGCGCCGAAGACGGACGCGAAGAACCTCGTCCCGACGGTGCTCGCGCTCACGAGCCCGATCGCTTACGTCCGCTTCCACGGGCGCAACGCCTCGACCTGGAACATCCGAGGGAAGAGCGCGGCGGAGCGGTTCAACTACCTGTACGGGGACGATGAGCTTCGTGAGTGGACGCGCGCGATGCGCGAAGTCGCCGAGGAGGCTCAACATGCGTACGCGATGTTCAACAACAACGGCCGTTCGCCCGCCCCACCCGGTCACTCCCGCGAATGGATCGCCCAGGCGCCGGAGAATGCGGGGACGTTCAAGAAGCTGCTGACGGGGCAAGCCCGGGCCGGGTGAGCGCCGAGCTTGTCTACCGCCTCCGGCCTCCTCGGGCCGAGCCTGACGGAGCGCTCGTTCTCATGCACGGGCGCGGTGCCGACGAACAAGACCTCGAGCCGCTTGTGGGCGTGCTCGACCCGGCGCGGCGCGTAGTCGGGTTCCTTCCGCGTGGGCCGCTGTCACTTCCGCCGGGCGGTGCGCATTGGTACGTCGTGAAACAGGTCGGCTTTCCGGACCCCGACACGTTCCTCCCCACGTTCGCGCAGCTCTCGGATTGGGTCGACTCGGCGCTCGCAGAAGTCGGCGTCCCGCCGGAGCGGCTCGTGCTCGCGGGTTTTTCGCAGGGGGCGGTAATGGCCTATTCGCTCGCGTTCGGTGCGCGTCGGCCCAAGCCGGCGGGTGTCATCGCCATGAGCGGTTTCATCCCCCGCATCGACGGGTTCGACATCGACCTCGGCTCGCGTACGGGCCTTCCCGTCGCGATCTCGCATGGGACCCTCGATCCGATCATCGGCGTCCAGTTCGGACGCGCCGCTCGCGACCGGCTTCGCGAAAGCGGCCTCGACGTCCGCTACGTCGAGGAGCCGGTGGCTCATACGATCGGCCCCGGTGCCCTAGTGCAGGCGCGGGCGCTCGTGGCGGACGCCGTCCCTGGCCGTAGTGGCAGGAACTGACAGACCGATTGGAGAAACGCGAGGACGCGGTTCGATTCGCGCACGCCCGTCAGCGGCGTCCGCGAGTCCGGATGACGCGACCTTCAGCGTAATCGGCGAGCCATCCGCCCGGCCTCGGTGCACCGCGGCGCGACTTGCAGGAGCGTCTGAATGCGCGCGTCTGGTACGCGACCTGTGTCGAAACTCACGCGCGCCAGTAGTTCTTCGTCAGCAGGACCGCGATCGGGATCAGCTCGAGCCTCCCCATCCACATGAGGACGATCATCACGCCCTTCGACAAGGGGCTGAACGGGTCGAACGAGCCCATTGGCCCTGCGAATCCGAACGCCGGGCCGATGTTTCCAATCGCGGCCGCCGACGCCCCGATCGCGTCGAACGCCCCCACGTTCAGGTTCGCGCGCCCCGAGTCGATCGCGATTATCAACGCGCCGACGGCGAAAACCAGCACGTAGAGAAGGATGAATGCGGCGACCGCCCGGAGCGTCCGCTCGTTCACGACTGTGCCGTTGAAGCGGATCGGTGAGACGACCTCTGGGTGAACCGTCTGGTCCAGCTCGCGCCGAAGCACCTTGCCGACGAGGAGGATCCGGATCGGCTTGATCGCACCGGCCGTGGAGCCCGCGGACCCGCCAATGAACATGAGCGCGAGAAGGACGACCGCGGCGAGGGCGGTCCATTCCGCGACATAATCGGTGCTCGCGTAGCCCGTCGTCGTCATGACGGCCGTCGCCTCGAACGCGGCGTGGCGGATGGCGGCCTCGCCTGTCTGGATTCCCTCTCGAGCGAGATCGAGGAAGAGAACGATCGTGGCGAGGGCGAGGAAGCCAACGTAGAGGCGAAGCTCCTCATCCCGCGCGGCGAAGCGCGGCTGCCTCCGTACGAGCGCCCGGTACGTGAGCGCGAAGTTCGCGCCCGCCAGGAGCATGAAGAAGACGATCGCCCACTGTGATGCCGCGCCGAACTCCTCGATACTGCGCGCGCGGGTGGAGAAACCTCCCGTCGGGAGCGTCGTGAACGCATGCGCCACGGCTTCGTAGAAGCTCATGCGCTCGTCGATGTTCGTCCAGGCGAGGAACGTGAGGACGACGACCATCGCAACAGTTAGCGCGACGTAGAGGAGCCAGAGCCGCCGCGCCGTGTCCCGAATGGATGCTCGGAGCGGCTCGAGTTCGGGGCCGGGGGCCTCGAACTCCATCAGTTGGCGGCCCCCGACGCGTAGGCGCGGCAGCACGGCGAGCGCGAGCACGATGATCCCCATGCCGCCGAGCCATTGCGAGAACTGCCGCCACATCGCCATCGAGTGGTCGAGAGCAGGGATGTCGGTGAGCACGCTCGCTCCGGTCGTCGTCATCCCGGACATCGCCTCGAAGTACGCGTCGATCGGGCTTCGGAGCTGCGGCTCGCCGAAGAGGTACGGAAGCGAGATCACGAGCGCGCCCACGAGCCAGGTAAGCGAAACGATCAGGAACCCCTCCCGCGGTCCGATCGCCTCGCTCCCGTGGGTAACGCGCTCGAGCGCCCAGCCCGTTGCCGCCGTGATCGCCGCCGCTATGAGGAACGGCCAGACGGACTCGTCGTACCCGATCGCGTACCCAATCGGCAGGAGGAACGCGAGGCTCATGTAGCGGACGATCGAGCCGACGAGGTTGAGCGCCCCGCCGACGTCGACACCGAACGTCTCCCGGCGGACTACGCGCCGGAGGCGCGCCACGTTGACGGCCATCAGAGCGCCCGCTCGACCTGGCGCGCGCGGCGAGATTCCGTGAACACGATGACGCGGTCGCCCGGGAAGAGCTTGTCCTCGCCGTGGGGGAAGATCGCCGTCCCGTCGCGGATGATCGCGCCGATCAGGGAACCCGTCATCGGCAGCTCCCTGAACGGCTTGCCGCAGAGGTCGCTCTCCTCGCGGACGGTGATGTCGAGAACCTCGAAGCGATCGCCCTCGAGCATCGCAAGCTGGCGCACTCGGGGGTCGTGCGCGTGGCGGACGATCTCCTCGGCCGTGACTGTGCGGGGGTTCACCGCGACGTCGATTCCGGCGCGCTCGAAGATGTCGGCCGCCGACCGATCGTGGACGATCGCGACGGTGAACGCGACGCCGTACAGCTTTGCGAGCGTCGCCGAGTAGAGGTTCTTCGCGTCGTCCGGCATGGCGAGGATTGCCGCGCGAGCGTTCCCGATCCGCTCGCGCTCGATGAAGTCCGGGTCCAAGCCCGTCGCGTGGAATACCCGTGCCTCCGGTAGCTCCTCGGCGACCTCGCGCGCGCGATCCTGGTCGGCTTCGAGCATGCGAACATGGATCTGCTGCTGGAGAAGGAGGCTCGCGATCGCGACGCCCGTTCCTCCTGCTCCCACGATGACTACATCGTCGAG
>JALZEM010000267.1 GCA_030862005.1 Actinomycetota bacterium
GCGCTCGTCTTCGCGTTCGTCTGGAGCGTGTACACCTTGCTCACGAACGAGCCACTGACCTGGCGGGAGACGCTTCCCGGCGCCGTCTTCGCCGCGGTTCTGCTCGAGGCGAGCTTTCAGGTCCTGCCGATCTTCGTCCGCGCAGCCGAGGGATTCGTCGCGCTGCAGGCGTTCGGCGGGCTCGCGCTCTTGCTCTTCTGGCTCTACGTGATGGCGAACATCCTCGTCCTCGGCGCCGAGGTGAACTGGTGGCTCGGACGCGGCCGCCGTCGCGGCGTCGCGGAGGAGCGCCCGCCCGGCCTCGCCTAGGTCTCGGCGCGCCCGACCGTCAGATCGTCCGTCGACGCGAGGACGCGCTTGGCGAGCGCACGCAGGATCTTCCGTTCGACGTCGGGCTGCCGCTCGATCAGGCTCCAGAATGCTTGCCGCGTCAGGACGAAGAACCGAAGAGGCGCCTTCGCGGTCACAGTCGCCGTCCGCGGGATGTCCTCGAGAAGCGCGATCTCGCCGAAGAAGTCGCCGTCGCTCAGCGTCGCGACCCGCTCGCCGTCCTGGGTCACGTCGACCTCCCCGTCGACGATCACGAAGAACTCCTGCGCCGTCTCGCCTTCGCGGCAGAGCACCTTCCCCTCCGAAACCTCGAGATCCTCACTCAGCTTCGCGAGCTCCTTCAGCTCGTCGCGCGACAGCCCCTCGAACAGCGGCGCGCGGCCGAGGGCGTCGGCCTTCGTATCGTGCGAGAAGAGCGCCACGGCGAGAAGCCTACAACGCTCGCGCCGCGGTCCTCAACGCGTCGGCCAGTGCCTGCGCCGCGCGCGCGCGGTGGCTGTTCGCCGTTTTCCAATCCTCGCCCAGCTCCGCGACGGTTCGGCTCTCGCCGTCGGGGATGAAGACGGGGTCGTACCCGAATCCGCCGGAGCCGCGTGCTTCCTCGGCGATCCGGCCGAGGAGCGTTCCTCGTGCTCGGATCTCGGCACCGTCCGGACTCAGCGCGACGAGCTCACAGACGTACCGCGCGCGACGCTCGCCCGCCTCCTCGCGCCGCAGCTCGGCCAAGAGCTTCCTGACGTTCGCGTCGTCGGTCGCGGCAGGGCCGCTGTAGCGCGCCGAGTAGATCCCAGGGCGACCGCCGAGGTCGTCGACCTCGAGCCCGGAGTCTTCGCCGAGGACCCACGCCGCCGGATCCACCGCCTTCCGGCCGAAGCGGGCCTTTGCCCTCGCGTTCTCGTAAAAGGTCTCGCCGCGCTCCTCCGGAAGCTCGACGGCGTCGATCGTCTCGATCTTCCAGCCGGTGAGAACGCGGCGAAGCTCCCGCGCCTTGTGGCTGTTCTTCGAGACGAGAACGACGTTCACGCCGTCCAGCGGACCGCGATCACCTCTTCGAGGCGCGAGAGCTCGTCGACCACGTCGCGTCCGTCCTCGGCGGGCAGATCGACCTCGAGGCGAACCTGACGGCGGTCCTCTTCCTCGTCGAGCTCGATTCGGTTCACGCGGGCGTGCCGCCGCTCGAGGACGCTAATGAGAGGCGCAAGCGCCTGCTCGGGCTTCAGGTCGATCTCGAGCACGCGCGCGTCACGGCGAAGACGTTCGAGGAGCCCGTACTCGATCCAGCGGAGCGGCCCGAGGCCGACGAGGACGATCGCGGTCGCGATGAGCGCGCCGACATAGAAGCCCGCTCCCGACGCCATCCCGATCGCCGCCACGACCCAGAGGCCCGCCGCCGTCGTGAGCCCGCGGACCGAGAGCCCCTGGCGGATGATCGCGCCCGCGCCCAGGAAGCCGATGCCGGTCACGATCTGCGCCGAGATGCGCGTCGGGTCGAGGATCGTCCCACCTTGCCGACTGAACACGAAGTCGTTCCAGGCGTACGCCGACACGATCGTGAAGAGCGCCGAACCGACGCCGACGAGCATGTGCGTTCGGAGGCCGGCCGTTCGCTCGCGAAGCTCGCGCTCGAGGCCGATCAGACCCGTGAGCCCGGCGGCTACTGCAAGGCGCAGCGTCAACTCGAGCCACGTGATGTCAGGCACGCTCGAGCGCATCTCGCTGGACCTCCGTGATCTCGTCGATGCCTTTCGCGGCGAGGGCGACGAGGTCGCTCAGGAGATCCCGCGTGAGCGGGCTCCGCTCGGCCGTCGCCTGCACTTCCACGAGCGCTCCCGAGCCCGTCATGACGACATTCATGTCGACGTCGGCGGACGAATCCTCCTCGTAATCGAGGTCGAGAAGGGTCTCACCGCCGACGATCCCGAGCGAGACGGCGGCCACCTGATCATTCGGCTCGGGCACTCCCTGTCGCTTCGCCGCGCGCGCGAGCGCGACCCAGGCGCCGCTGATCGCGGCCGTTCGCGTTCCGCCGTCCGCCTGGATCACGTCGCAATCGAGCCAGACCGTCCGCTCGCCCAACGCCGTCATGTCGTACGCCGCCCGGAGCGAGCGGCCCACCAGCCGCTGGATCTCGACGGTACGACCGCCCTGCTTCCCCTCGCGCGCCTCGCGCCTCATCCGCTGGCCCGTCGACGCGGGCAGCATCCCGTATTCCGCCGTGAGCCAGCCCTGCCCGCGTCCTTCGAGCCAGCGGGGGACGCCCTCTTCGATCGTGGCGGTGCAGAGCACCTTCGTCTTCCCGATCGAGATCAGCGCCGAGCCGTGCGCCTGCTCGATGAAGTCGGTGGCGATAGCGATGGGACGAAGCTCGTCGGGGCCGCGGCCCTCGCGGCTCACAGGGCGACCTCTGGCCGATGAGCGGGGGAAGCGAGCCGTCGGCGAGCGACGCTCACGCGGCCTCGAGCTCGAGCTCGCGGAGCGCAACGCGCTCGACCGACGCAATCGGGAGCTGGAGGAACCGCTCGCCGAGCGCGCGGAAATCGTCGGGCGAGCCGGTGGTGAGAAAGGCCAGCGTGCCCTCGCGCCCCGGCTCGTTCTCGATTCCTTTCCGCGCGAGCGTCTCGGCCACCTCGCGCGCCGTCTCCTCCGCGGAGAAGATCAGTGTCGTTCCCCGTCCGAACACGCGCTGGAAGACGGGGCGGATGAGCGGATAGTGCGTGCAGCCGAGGATCACCGTGTCGACCTCGGCTTCCTTGAGCGGCGCCGCATACTCGCGCACGACTGCATGAAGCGTCTCGTCGACGATTCCGGCCTCGATCATGGGGACGAGCTTCGCGCACGCGACGGAGACGACGGCGGCGCCGGCATCGAGCGACCGGACGGCCTTCGCATAGCGGCCGCTCTCGACGGTCGCTTCCGTCGCGAGAACGCCGATCCGACGGTTTCGCGTCGCCTGGACAGCCGCGTGCGCCTCCGGTGCGAGGACGCCGCTCACGGGTACCGCGAGCCGTTCTTGGAGGAGAGGGAGCGCCGCCGCCGTCGCCGAGTTGCACGCGGTCACGATCAGCTTCACGCCCGCACGCTCGAGGTGCGAGGCGACCTCGAGCGCGAAGCGGCGGATCTCGTCGGCAGGGCGCGGGCCGTAGGGGCAGCGGGCGCCGTCTCCGAGGTAGATGAAGTCCTCGTGCGGAAGCGTCACGAGGCACTCGTGCAGGACCGTGAGCCCGCCCGCGCCCGAGTCGAAGATCCCGATCGGCCTTCCGTCCACGCGTCGATTCTAGGATCGCGCCAGGACCGCGCGCCGGCGCTCGGTGACGGGGGCCCGCCCCCGGAAACCGGCCGCCGGGGACACCCGCGGCACGCCGTATTCCTGGTTAGCTATCGGACGTGCTCGAAGTCTGGAACACCGACGACGCCTTCGCGGCCGTCGAGGCCCACCTTCGCGACGCCGGGTTCTTCGACCGACGAGACGACGACCTCTTCGCCGACGTGTTCTTCGGGTACCGGCTATCGGACCGGCTTCGACGCCTCTCCGCGCCCGCCCCGCCGGAGGTCTGCGCGCTCCCGGCCGCCGCGTGCGAGATCCGGCACCCGCGGCACGGCGATCGTCGGCCCGGGAGCTTCGCAATCGGCGACTGGGACGCCACCTGGCGCGAGGACGACTACGCCGGCGCCATCGAAGCGGTGAGGGAGGCGATCAGCCGCGGCGACGTCTACCAGGTGAACCTCGTCCAGCACCTCTCGGCCCCCTTCCGCGGCGACCCGGCAGGGCTCGTGGAGCGGCTTGCGCCCTTGCGCCCGCTTCACGGAGCTCCACTTCAAGGCGACGGCTGGACGATCGTGTCCGCGTCGCCCGAGCTCTTCCTCGCACGGCGGGGCGCGCGGATCTGGACGATGCCGATCAAGGGGACGCGGCCGGCCGGGTCGGCCGACGACCTGCGCGGATCCGAGAAGGACGCGGCCGAGCACGTGATGATCGTCGACCTCGAGCGGAACGATCTATCGCGCGTGTGCGAACCCGGAACGGTGCGGTGGCCCAAGCTCATGGCGGAGCATGAGCTTGCGGGCGTCACTCATCTCGTCTCTACGATCGAGGGACGTCTCCGGGAAGACATCTCGCTAACTGAGATCCTCGACTCGACGTTCCCGGGCGGCTCGATCACCGGCGCGCCGAAGATCTCCGCGGTCGACCACATCGCTGCCCTCGAGCCCGTGGGCCGCGGCGCCTCGATGGGCGCGCTCGGGCGCATCTACCCGAACGGCGACTTCGACCTCGCGCTCACGATTCGAACGTTTGCCGTCTCGCACGGGCGGATCCACCTCTGGGTGGGTGGGGGGATCGTCTGGGACTCCGATCCTCACGAGGAGATCGAGGAGTCGTGGGTGAAGGCGCGCCCCTTGCTCGCCGCCATCGGCACGCGCGCACGGGAGCCGGTACGCGCGTGAAGACGGGGCCGATGAAGATCGCCGTCGGCGAGCGCGACACCGCTCCCCTGCTCGCCGTCGCCGTCGGCGGGCGCGGGCTCGTGTCGCCGGACGAGCCCGTTCTCCACGCGGACGACGAGGGGCTGCTTCGCGGCCGGGCCGCGTTCGAGACGATGCGCGTCTACGGCGGGCGGCCCTTCAGGATCGACGCGCACCTCGCCCGGCTGGCGGGCTCTGCAACGCGAATCGGCCTTCCGGCGCCGGACGTGTCGGCGTGCGAGGAGCTCACGTACACCGCGCTCGCCGACGCGGGCGTCGCGGACGCGGCGGTTCGCATCTACTGGACCGCAGGGCGGGAAGGGCAGCGGCGCCCGACGCTCCTCGTGCTCGTCTCGGATCTTCCGCCCGGCCTCGAGGAGCTGCGCGCGGACGGGATCAAGCTCATCTCGCTCTCGCTCGGGCTCGAGGCGGACTTGCGCGCGGTTGCGCCCTGGCTCCTCGGCGGGGTGAAGTCGACGAGCTACGCGGTCAACATGGCGGCGGAAGCCGAGGCCCGTCGGCGCGGCGCGTACGACGCTGTCTTCCTGGCGACGGGAGGAATCGTCCTCGAGGGCCCAGTGACGAACATCTGGTGGCGGCTCGAGCGCGTCCTCTATACGCCTGCACTCGAGCTCGGGATCCTTGCGGGCGTCACGCGCGCCACCCTCGTCGAGGAGGCGGCGGGGCTGGGGTACGAGGTTCGGGAGGGAGCTTTCCCGCTCGACCACCTGGCGGCGGCCGAGGAAGCGTTCACGTCGTCCTCGGTCCGGGAGGTGCTGCCGGTGGTCGAGCTCGACGGCGCGCCGATCGGCGTCGGCCGCCCCGGCCCGGTCGCCCGCGAGCTTCAGAACGCGCTCCGCGCGCGGGCCGAGAGGCTCTAAGCTGAACCGGTGCGGGTCCTGTCGATCATCCACGGACCGAATGCTCGCTCGGGCGTCTTCGGTGAGGTCGTTCGCGCGGGCGGTCACGAGCTGGTCGAGCGCAGCTACACGTTCGGCGAGCCACCTCCCGCGGCTCCCGAAACGTACGACGCCGTCATGGTCTTTGGCGGCGTGATGAACGTCCACGAGGTCGACGGGCATCCGTGGCTCACGGGGGAGCTTCAGATGCTCGAGCGTGTGCTCGAGGCGGAAGTGCCGGTATTCGGCGTCTGCCTCGGGAGCCAGATGCTCGCGGCAGCCGCCGGCGCGGAGGTGACTCGGGCGCGAGAGCCGGAGATCGGCTGGTACGAGGTCGAGACGACGCCCGAGGCCGCGGAAGACCCCCTCTTCGCTACGGCACCCGACCGGTTCCTCGCGCTTCAGTGGCACAGCTATCAATTCGATCGCCCACGCGATGCCGTCGTCCTCGCTCGAAGCCCGATTTGCCTCCAGGCGTACCGGATCGGCGACTCGGCCTGGGGCATCCAGTTTCATGCGGAGGTGACAAGGCAGGTCCTCTCGGAGTGGATCTCCAAGGGCGGAGGCGAACCGGACGCCGTCCGGATCGGCTTCGATCCCGTTGCGGCCCAGGCACAGATCGGAACCGAGATCGACCGCTGGAACGACTTCGGGCGGACGCTCGCGGGACGCTTCCTCGACGTGGCCGAGGAGCGAGCCGGCGTGGGCATCGCGCGCGCTCGCGCTTGAGCGCGGCCAGGCTCTCGCAATCGCGCGGTCACTTCCGCGCGACCGCGGTCGAGAAGCTCGCGGACGAGAACGTCCAGAGCGCGATCGACGCCGCGACCGGACGGCTCTACGGCCTCCGCGAGAAGGCGTGGGGCGAGCTCGACGGCGTCGAGGAGCTTCGCGAGCGGGGACGTGAGATCCGCACGCGGACGATCCACGACCTCGACCGCCATCTGAGCGACTTCACGCACGCCATCGAGGCCCTCGGGGGGCACGTCCACCGCTGCACGACGGCGGAGGAGGCCCGTGCGGTGATCGTTGACGTGTGCCGCCGTGTGAATGCGAAGCTCGCGGTCAAGTCGAAGTCGATGGCGAGCGAGGAGATCGAGCTGAACGACGCGCTCGCCGCGATCGGCGTGAGGGCGGTTGAGGCGGACCTGGGCGAGTACATCATCCAGCTCGCCGGGGAACACCCGACGCACATCATCGCGCCCGCGCTCGAGAAGACCGGCGCGGACGTCGCCGAGCTCTTCTCGCGCGTCGAAGGCCGCCCGATCTCAGCCGAGCTCACGGAGCTCCAGCGCGCAGCACGCCGCCAGCTGCGGGAGGTGTTCCTCACCGCCGACATCGGGATCACGGGAGTGAACTTCGGCGTCGCCGAGACCGGCTCCATCTGCCTCGTGACGAACGAGGGGAACGGACGTATGGCGAGCGCACTGCCGCGCGTGCACATCGCGCTGATGGGGATGGAACGCGTCGTGCCGACGCTCGCAGAGCTCTCCGTCCTCCTGAGGCTCCTCGCGCGAAGCGCTACCGGTCAGCGACTGACGAGCTACACGACCTTGATCACGGGGCCGCGGCGACCGCGCGAAAGCGACGGTCCCGAGGAGCTGCACGTCGTCATCCTCGACAACGGGCGGTCAAGGCTCCTCGGGGGCCGGTACCAGGAGATGCTGAACTGCATCCGCTGCGGAGCCTGTCTGAACGTCTGCCCCGTCTATCGGAAGACGGGCGGATCCGCCTACGGGCCCGTCTATTCGGGACCGATGGGCGCAGTTCTGGTCCCGCTTCTCACAGGCCTTGACGGCGCTCCCGACCACCCGCACGCGTCATCCCTTTGCGGCGCGTGCACCGCGGCGTGTCCGGTGAAGATCCCCCTGCACGAGCTTCTGCTCGAGCTCCGGCGCGACCTGGTCTCCGAGCGTGTCGCGCCGTGGCACGAGCGGCTGGCGTTCACGGCGTGGTCACTCGCGTGGTCGCGCCCTTTGACCTACGGGCTGGCGACGAGAGCCGCTCGCGTCGGTCAGCGCGTGGGCGGGCGGATCGGGCCCGGACGAGCCTGGGCGAGCGGGCGCGAGCTCCCTCGTCTCGCGAAGCGACGCTTCCGCGACGGATGACCGAGCTCGTCGAGACGTTCGCTCGGAACGCCGAGGTTGCGGGCTTCAACGTCCACCGCGGTGAGGTGCCGGAGGTCGAAGGCGCCGAGACCTCCGAGGCTCTTTACGGTCTCGCAGACACTGGAAGCGTCGTCCTTGCGGCCTCGCCCGAAGAGCCCCGGGCGCGGTCTCTCCTCCCGCAGCGCCATATCTCGCTCCTTCGCGAGGACCGGGTCGTCCCCGGCCTCGACGAGCTCTTCGCCGCTCTCCGCGACGACCTTCCGAGCGCGCTCGCGATCGTGAGCGGCCCGAGCCGAAGCGCCGACATCGAGCAGCGCCTCACCATCGGCGTTCACGGGCCCGGTGAGGTACACGTGGTCCTGCTCCCGTAGGTTCGCGCGGCCGGCGCGACCATTCGTGCCACGAGCCCTCGTAATTGTCCGCCTCGAGGCCGGCCGAACGGAGCGCGACCGCCGCGAGCTCCGAGCGCTGCCCCGAATGGCAGTACGCGACGATGGGCTGGTCGGGCTCGACGCCCCGCTCCGTCAAGAGCGCGCGAATCGTCTCCGCCTCGTGCGGCCGTCCCTCGCCCGCGTAGAGGTCGGTCCACTCGAGATGGACGGCGCCGCCAATGTGACCCTGTCGCGGGTCGCATGGATACCCGGCCTCCCCGGTGAACTCGCGAAGCGAGCGCACGTCGAGAACGGTGACGGCGCCCGCCGCGATGCGCTTCGCGAGCTCGTCGGCGGTCACGCGGCCACCTCGTCGAGGAACGAGAGCAGGACGCGGGTGAACTCGTCCGGCCGCTCGAGCGGCGGGAGGTGTCCCGCGGCTGGGATCCGAACGAGCCGTGCATTCGGCAGCGCTTCGGCCATCGTCTCCGACTCGGAGGGCGGGATCACGTCGTCCTCCTCGCCCACGACGACGAGGACGGGGACGTCGATCTCCGCCAACAGAGCGCTCGAGTCGGGCCGGTCGCGGATCGCCTCGAGCGCGGCAACGAGACGCAGCGCCCCCTGCTCGAGCGCGATCTCGCGCGCACCCGAGACGACCTCGGCCGACGCGTTTCGCGAAAACAGCTTCGGAGCGAGTCGCTCCCAGAGCGCGGGAACGCCCGTTTCGCGTAGCAGCTGGATGTTCTCCTCACGCCCGCGCCTTGATTCCTCCGTCTCGCCCCCGGCGCGCGTGTCGGCGAGAACGAGAGCGTTGATTCGCTCACGCGCCCGCCGCCAGAGCTCGAACGCGACGTAACCGCCCATCGACGTCCCGACGGGGACGAGCGGCCCGTCCGCGAGCCGAAGCACTCGGTCGGCCCACGCCGACACGGTGGCCTCGGCTTCTGGACCGGGCAGGTCCGGGAGCGACACCGGGTAGCCGGCCGCCTCGACCGCCTCCCGCTGCGCCGCCCACATGCGGCAATCGAGCGGGAACGCGTGAAGAAAGAGGACGCGTGGTCTCACGTCGTTCTGAGGCGGGGCTTCGTCGGACGAAAGAGGAGAGCGTAGACACAGACGGCTGCGACCACGATCGCGGCCCATTCCGGGGCGAGCTCGGGGCGCAACATTCCCGGGAGCTTGAACGAGGTCGCGTCACGCTTTACCACCTGCTCGAGCCAGAAATCCTCGAGCGCGTTGGCAAGGCCGTACACGAGCATCAGCGAGAGGTACGCCCCGAGCACGGCCCGCAGCAGTGGCCTTCGCATCGCCGAGAGCTCGCGCGAGAGGAGAAGGGCCGTCAGCGTGAAGAGGACGCCGTCTGTGCCGTGGTGGTGGCCGAGATGAACCGCGCGCAGGTCCGGGTGGCCCGGCTCGGGAACGATCTCGTCGGCGAGGAACACGGCGCCGAGCGCGGGGACGTCGCTGACATAGAACCCGACCTCGGCGAACACCCACGGGATCGCCGCGAGCGCGAGCACGGCGACGACCGCGGCACGCGCCCAGTCACCCGTAGTCCAGCCCACGGACGCGCCGACACCTCGCCGCGCAACAGCGACGAGCGTCAGCAGCAGCGCGAGGAGGACGCCCAGCGCCGGGACGGCATTCGCGGCCTTCGCATCGAGGTCGCTCTGCTCAACGACGCCGGGCGCCGAAACGACGAGACAGAGCGCGACCGCGGCCACGGCGGCGGCGTCGTACTTCCGCTCGTCGAGCCGGTCGGCTACGAGCGCGACGACCGCGATCGCGATCAATGCGACCGGGAAGTTCAGGTAGACGAGGGCGCGGCCGAATCCGCCGTCGACTCCTCCTTCGCTGACGTTGTAGAACTCAGACGGCGGGAGCCGCGAGTACGTCACGGCGACCGCGGCCGCCGCCAGAAGGACGAGACCCCAAACGGCAAGCACGCCGCCGAGGCTCGGACCGCCGCGGCTGGCGGGCTCGTCCATCCGCCGGCCGCGCCTCAGGTCCGCGCTGCGGCGACGAGCCCGAGGAGCTCGATCTCCTGCGCGACGGCGCGCCGCTTCGATACGCGCTCGAGCCAGTCGGCGAGCCGGACATGAGTGCGCACATCGACCCCGAGGAACGACTCGGCACGGAGGATCCACGGGAGGTAGGCGATGTCCGCGAGGCCGTACTCGGCGCCGGAGAGGAACGGAAGCTCCGCGAGCGCCTGGTCGAGGCGCACGAGCTCCTCATCGAGCCGATCGGTCGCACCGCCGGGCCGCTTGCGCAGCTCGTAGTAAGGACGCGAGAAGTCGTCGAACCGCTCTATCCTGAGCCGGACGAGCGCGCGCCCCGCGGGATCGGCGGGCAAGAGCGCCGGCTCCGGGAAGCGGTCCTCGAGGTATTCCATGATCACCCGCGACTCCGGGAGCACGAACCCGCCGTCCTCTTCGAGCACGGGAACGCGCCCCGCGGGGTTCTTCTCGTAGAGCCACGCCGGACGGTGGTCGAGGTCGATCTCGACCGGCTCGTAGGGGATGTCCTTCTCCGCGAGGACGATCCGAATACGCGCAACGAAGGGGCATCGGGCCGCGTCGTAGAGCGTCAGCACCATTCAAGTGTAGGGTCGGCCATGGCCCGGACGCGTCCTGCCACGGACTAGCGCACGATCGGGATCGCGTCGCGGTGCGCGAGGGCGCGCTCGTATCCGTCCTCTGCATCGTGGAGACCAAACACGGCGGCGAGCGAGGCAAGGAGCTCCCGAGCGGGCGGAAGCTCGCTCGGCGTTCGCGCGGTCTGCGCCGTCTCACGGACGCGATTTCCGTCGGCGCCCGTCAACCGCGCCATCAGTCGCGGATTTGCGCCGAGGGCGATCACCTCGCCGGGCGGGAGCGGTCCGTAGTACTCGGGCACGGATAGGTATTCGTCGACCACGCGCCCCCGCTCGAGCGCGACGTACCGCACCACGCTTCCCTCCTCGGCTCCGATTGCGAGCACGAAGGTGCCCATCCGATCGGAAAGCTCGCGTGCGAGGCGGCGCAGCATCTCTGGCTCTCGGTCGCACAGTTCGTCGTAGACCGAGGTCCAGCCGTCGCGCGGCGGGAGGACGACGGAGCCGCGGGAGCCGCCGGGAAGACGCGGGACGAACTGCCGCACCGCCCGCACGACCGCCTCGAGATCGTCGCTCTGGACGTGGATCGAGCCGAACGATGCCTGCCGCT
>JALZEM010000285.1 GCA_030862005.1 Actinomycetota bacterium
TTCGGCCGGCGGCGCCCGCCGCCGTCCGGGAGGCGAGAACGACGCCGACGAGCGCAAGCGCGATGCCAACGTTCTGGACCGCGCTCGGTCGCTCGCCGATCACGACGCCGGCGATCACGGGGATGACGGCTGCCGTTCCGGCGATCGGCGCGACCACGCTCATCGACCCCACGGCAAGCGCCCGATAGAGCGCGGCGAGCGCTCCGATCCCGAGCCCGCCGGCGAGGATGGCGAGAGCAACCGGTTTCCCCGCCGGAGGCCCGTCACCCCGCAGGAGGACGACGGCTCCGATCGCTGCGAGGCTCGCTAGTTGCGAGACGGCGAGGACGACGACGAGCGCGAGCCGGCGGCTCGCGACGCCGCCGACGAAGTCGGCGAGACCGAAAAAGGCGGCCGCAGAGAGCGCGAGAGCTGCGGCGACCACCGCGGAAGCCTTGCAGACGGGTCGCTACGATCGAGAGATGGCGAAGCCGGTAGCAAAGGGGGAGGAGCTCGAGCTCGAGATCGAGTCGCTTGCCTACGGCGGCTACGGCGTCGCCCGTCTGAACGGCTTCGTCCTCTTCGTGCGTCGCGGGCTCCCGGGCGATCGCGTCCGTGCGCGCGTGACGAAGGTGAAGAAGAGCCACGCCGAGGCATTCGCGCTCGAGGTGGTGGCGCCCGGTGCCGCCCGCGTGGAGGCGCCCTGCGCGCATTACCCGGCCTGCGGCGGCTGTCGCTTTCAGGACCTCGCATACGACGCCCAGCTCGAGGCGAAGGCGGCGCAGGTGACGGATTCGCTCACACGGATCGGCGGTCTCACCGGATTCGAACTCGATCCGGCCGTGCCTGCAGATTCCGTCTTCCACTACCGCAACAAGCTCGAGTACTCGTTCACGCCCGCACCGGACGGTCTCGCGCTCGGGTTCCACAAGGCGGGCCGCTGGGACGAGGTCCTCGACGTCGACAAGTGCTGGCTTACGACCGAGCTCGGGAACGCGATCCGCCTTGCGGTCCGCGGTTGGGCGCGAGCCGAGGGGCTCCCCGCGTACGATCAGGCGACGCACGGGGGGTTTCTCCGCCACCTCGTGGTGCGCGAGGGGCGTAATACCGGACAGGCGCTCGTGACGCTCGTCACCGGTCCGGGGGCGCTGGCGGCGCAGGACCGCTTCGTCGAGGTGCTGCGCCGGTTTCCGGAGGTGAAGTCGATTCACTGGGCGGTCAATGACCGGCCCGCGGAGATCACGAACGTCCCGACGCGTCTGCTCTGGGGCGAGGCCGCCATCGAGGAAGAGATTCTCGGGCTCCGCTTCCGCGTCCGGCCGAATGCGTTCCTCCAGACGAACACGGCGATGTGCGAGACGCTCTACCGCCTTGCGATCGAGTACGCGGGCCTGACGGGCGAGGAGACCGTCTACGACCTCTACTGCGGCATCGGAACGATCGGGCTCGCCATGGCCCGCGACGCGCTCACGGTATGGGGCGTCGAGGCATCGGAGGAGTCGGTCGCGTGCGCGCTCGAGAACGCGGCGCTGAACGAGATCGTCAACGCTGCGTTCTTCGCGGGCGAGGTCGGCGAGGCGGTCGAGGAGCTACGCGACCGGGCGGGCTCACCGGACGTCGTCGTCGTCGATCCGCCGCGCGCAGGGCTCGCGGGCAAGGCGCTCGAACGAGTAGCCGCGCTCGCGGCGCCGCGAATCGTCTACGTGTCGTGTAACCCGACGACGCTCGCGGGGAACGCCAAGGAGCTCTCTGCTCGCGGATACCGACTGGAGCGCGCGCGGCCGGTCGACATGTTCCCCCACACGCCGCACGTCGAGACGGTCTCTCTCTTCACCCGCCTCTAGCGAGACGAAATCCGACGCCTCCCGGCGGCCGTAACAAGTGGGTGGAAGCGACTCACGAGGGGGAAGCCATGTCCGGAAAGTCGTTGTTCCGCGGCCGGCGAGGTATCACCCTTGCGGCGGGGGTGCTCGCGGCCGCCGGAGCTGCCGTGCTGTACGCGGGAATCTCGCACGGCGGCCACAACCCGCCGTCGCGGCCGCACCCGATCGGCCACAACGAGGGCTTCGGGAACTTCAAGGTGACCGTCTTCTTCTATCCGCAGAACTTCTTCTGCACGGACGAGCCGTTCGACGATCTCGACGGGCCGGGGCACAACGGCGACGGGATCGTGGCCGCTCAGGATCCCGACGAGTTTCAGGAGCCGGCCGTGGGACCGCCGGGCGCGCCCTGCATCGTCGGGCAGACTGCGCGCGGCTCGTTGCCGACGATCGATCCCACGGGGCGGCCGATCCAGAACGCCGAGCCGGTGTGGGCGATTCTGCCCTTCTTCGACCGGAACAGGAACGGCGTCCTCGACGTCTTCGATCCCGCTGTCACGGGCCCGGCAAGCGCGACACCGGTGCAATGCCCCGAGCCCGGTCCGCCCTTCACGCGGCACACCGGGATCTTCGGGACATGCGCCATGCATCCGTCGACGTTGCACGCGGAACCAGTAGCGTCGTCGCTGCTTGCCGGCGTCTCGGCGCCCGGCCCGCACATTCCGCTCCCGAACCACAGCCACATCGTTCGGGACAGCGCCGTGAGCATCAATCCGGTCTGGTGGCAGGTCATCTCGGTTCGCGTGGACGACGAGACGATCTGGCCTGACTTCGACGGCAGGTGCCCGGCGAATCCGAGAGGCGGAGAGCCGTGCCTGACGGATCTCGAGGCGCTTCGCCAGGCACAACGAAGCGGGCGAGCGGGTCCCGACGTGCCGACGAACGTTTGGCTCTTCTTCGACTCGACCGAAGTCCAGCCGCAGCCGGGCAGCTCGTCCGGATCGGGCTAGGAAGACGGAGGAGGCAGGCGGGACGGCGAGTTCCGCCTGCCTACTCTCCCCGGGTCCGCCACGAGCGCCAGAGCAGGTCCGCGTTCACGAGGACGAATGCGGCGGAGAGCAGGGGGAGGGCAGGAAGGCCCGCTACGTCGGCATAGACGGCCGCGGCGAGCGTCGCCCCGAACGAAAGCACCATCGCGACCCAGGTCCAGCCGGTGCGCAGGCCGAACCGCTCCGTCGCAGCGAGGAAGAGGGCGAAGAAGAGGATGTCCGGAAGGCCGAGTTGCGCGGACGCGTGCTCGCCGGGGATCGGGAACGCAACGCTCAGGACGTCGAACACTTGTGGCTGTTCCTCCACGATCACCTTGGTCGGCCCGCGCGCCACCGAGAAGATGTCGACGGGGACGATCAGAAGGGCGACGAGCAGCACCCAGCTCACCGCCTCGAAGAACCCGAGGAACCACCAGCCCGCCAATGCGACGGCCGCAAATTTGGCGAAGTTCGCGGCGATGTCGAGGTCCGTGACCTCGAGGATGGCCGCGAGGAGGGCACAGCCGACGAGCGCTATGACGAGGCGCACGCGGCCGAGCTCTCGACGGTAGGGGAGAGCAAACCAGACCAGCGCGAACGCCCCCGGGATCAGCACGAGTGCGAGGAGGACGACGTCCCAGGCCGTCGGAAGGCGCGGAAGCTCGGCGGCGACGGCGTCGTACACGACGAGGGAGGTGAGAAGAACTAGTAGGGGGGCAGCTCGGACCACCACGGCCCGACGGCCTTGAACGCCTCCCAGAAGCCCCGTTTCGCGTCCGCCTCGTCGAGCGCCGCGTCGATGTCCGGGACGAGCAAGGCCTCGACCGTCGGAGTGAACTTCTGGATCGACCCCAGCGTCGGCTCGAGCTCGATCGAAAGGGGGAACCGGGTCGCGTTCAGGCACGCGAGCGCATCTTGCCCCATGACGACGACCAGCTTCGGCTCGACGATGTGGAGCTCGCGGGTGAGCCACACGAGCGCCTCCTCTTCGGACTCGTTCTCGTACTTGAGGCAATTGGTGCCGTAGATCGCGGTCGGGTCGACCCGGAGGCGCTGGATCGACTTGAGGACCGCCTGGCCGGCGCGTCCGAAGAACGCCACGCCCTCGTGGATCTCCGACGGCTGCGGGCGGTGTTTCAGGAGGAAGATCTCCGCCTGCGGGTGTCCCGACCCGAGGACCGGGGCACGGTCCGGCCCGGCTGCCTCGCCGATTTCGCGGCCGAGGTCGTTCATCTCGGCGATCGCCTTCTTCAGGTAACGCTCGGAGATGTCGTTCGTCGAGGAAGGCACGGGGCTAAGCCCTAGTTCGCGGTCCTTTCCGCGTCCTCCTACCGGAGCGCGACCTACGCGCCCTCGAAACCTGCAAGGCGCGGATACATCGGGCCCCTACGGGAGGTGTTCGACAGGTCACCCGCCTCGGACGCGCCGGCCTTCGTGTGGCGCTCGCGCGCCCGCGCCACTCGATGAGTGGGACAGGCCGCCGTCATCGGCCGGACGCGACGGAGGCGGCTCTCCGTCTCTCTTTCGCCTGCGCGACCCACTTGAGGCTCTGCAGATAGACGAGCGACTTCGGCCGGCGAAGGATCTCGGCGGAGCGGAGACTGATGAGGAACTCCTCCGGCCCGTCGAACGCGCGCATGCGGACGAGGCCTGTTCCGACCCCCTGGAGGACGTGCGCGTCCGATCCCGCGCCCATTGTGAGGTTGTACTTCCGCGCGAAACGAAGCGCCTCGTCGTTGAAGCCGTCGAGGAGCAACCTCGCGTTGTACACCTCGAAGACGTCGATGTCCGCGAGATGCGCGTGAAGCGTCCGCGCCTCGGGGATCGCGTGCATTCGGTCAAACGGATGTGGGAGGTAGACCAGGCCGCCCTGCTCGCGGATCGCCGCGATCGTCTCGGCCATGGACATCCCGCGCGGGATCTCCTCGCGCAGAAAGAGACCGATCACTTCGCCGGATGTCGTCTTCACCTCTTCCGCGGGGATCACCGTGAGCGCGCGGCGGTGCGCGAGCTTGACCGCCTCGTCCGCTCCGCCGAAGACGTTGTGGTCGGTGATCGCGATCGCCCCGAGACCCTGCGCCTCGGCGTAGTTCAGAAGGTCGGCGACGGGAACGGAGCAGTCGTACGACCACTCGGTGTGCATGTGGAGGTCACAAAGGATGATCGGGCGGTCGGCGAGCGACTCGGCGCCCGCGGCCCGGCGCCGCCGCCGCGCGATGATGCGGCGGTAGACGTCGCGCTCGAGCAGCTCGGCGAGCGCCGCGAAGCTCTCGTTCTCGGCGCTTCGACGCGCAGCTTCGGCCTGTTCGTCCCGCCAGCGCCGGTCCTCGGCCAGGCGCGCGATCGCCGCGCCGATGAGCTCGGGTTGCTCGGATGAGCCGGACGGATCGACGACAGGAACGCCGGCTGCTCGCGCCTCGGTCTGAGCGCGGAGCGAACCTCGAGTGGCGGGGACGAAGCCCGCTGCCCCGCGTAGCTCACGGGCGCGGCTCTCCGGGTCGAGCCCGCGGCGCACCCTCACGCGCGCGCGAACCGCGCGCGGGACGTACGGGCGTCCGCTCAACGGCCGGGTCCGGAGAACGACGAGCTCCCAGTCCGGTAGCTCGGCGAGCGCCGCGACCGCCGCGTTCGCCCGATGAGCCTCGTCCGGGCGCCACTCGAGGACGAATCGCTTCCGCGGTTGTCCCACGTGGAAGAGGGCGGTATCGACGCCGAGCGGCAACGTCGTGTAATCACCGGCGAATCTGGCGTTCGCGGCCGCCGCGACCTCGGGGCCCACGGCGGTGAGCGCGTCGATCCGGGCGAGGAGCTTCTCGCGCTGGCCCTTCCCGGGCGGGTAGGCGAGGCGCTCGGCCGAGTGGAAGGTCGCAACCGTGAACGAACGGGCTCGGCGAAGGGCAATGTTCGACAGGCTCGGCACGCCGGGGTCGTGGGCGTGAACGACGTCGAATCGATCCATCGACAGCGCGAGCGCGAGGTTCGCCTGAACTCCGACGGGAACCCCTACGCGGCTGCGCGCCGAGACCGGAATGGCTGGGCCGATTGCCACGACCCCCTCGAGCCGTGTTCCGTCCCGGGCGAGGCGACGAAGCGCCCGCCGGCCGGCCGCAAGCTCGGTCGCTCGATTCGACGGCGCGAGGACAACCACGTCGTGTCCCCGCGCGCGGAGCGCGGCAGCGGCGCCGCCGACGTGGTCGTTGACAGCGTGAGGCTGCGACCACGCGAACGGGGTGACCATGCAGATGCGAAGAGCCATCCGGACGATTGTAAGTTGACCCCGTCTCGACGGCGGTCTCGGATCGATCGAGCGTGCAGACAGACAGGTTCAGTCGGGCCGCGGCCGCATCGCTAGCGACCTCCTTGCGGGCCTTGAACCGCGCCGCGGACCGCGTTACCTTCGTCCTGCCCTGCGGACAAGGAGGAAAGCATGTGTCTTCCAGGCACGATCGAAGCGGTTCGTGAGCGCATCGAGCAGGACGGCGTGCCGCGGATCGACCGTCGAACGGTCCTGCTTGGCGCCGCGGGCGCTGCGCTCGCGGCCGCGGTGCCGGGCAGCGCCCAAGCGCGAACGATCCCGGCGCACCGCATTCAGGACCTCACGCACGTCTTCCGCGCGGGCTCTCCCGTTTTCACCGGTCCTGAGCCTGCGCGCGAGGACCTGTTCACCTTCGCCTCGGCCGGGTTCTATTCGCAAAAGTGGACGTTCGGCGAGCACTCGGGCACCCACATGGACGCGCCGGGTCATTTCATACCCGGTGCGCGCCTCACCCCCGCGATCACTCCACAGGAGCTCGTCGTCCCGCTCGTCGTCGTCGACATCTCGGACAAGGCGACGCGAAATCCGAACGCCACGGTTACCGTCGACGACCTGCGGCGGTTCGAGCGCGGGCACGGCCACATCCCGCGCGGTGCGTTCGTCGCCATGAACTCGGGGTGGGCTGCGAAGATCAACGACGAGCTCGCCTACAAGGGCGGCGCGTCGTTCCCGGACTACAACTTCCCGGGTTGGAGCAAGAAGGCGGTTGAATGGTTGATCGCGAACCGGTCGATCACCGGCGTCGGCGTCGACACGATGAGCCTCGATCCGGGCAACTCGACGACGTTCGAGGTTCACGTCCTGCTGCTCGGCTCGAACCGCTACGGCCTCGAGAACCTCGCGAACCTCGGAAACGTACGACCGCGCGGCGCGACCGCATTCGTCGGCGTCGTGCCGTGGGAGGAAGGCTCAGGCGGTCCGCTCCGAGCGCTCGCGGTCTGGTAGCGCGGCCGCGGTCGCGGCGCAGAATCGGCGGGAAGGCGCCACGCGCGCGCCTTCCCGCGTCGGCGGGCGACGGTCGCGGCGGCGCTAGCTCTTGCCGGCGCCGGCCTTCGCCTTCGTCCGCGCGTGCTTCTTGATGAAGGCCTCGACGGCCTCGTAGGCCTCGTCGTCGCGTAGCTGCCTCGGCGGCGACTTCATCAGGTATGCGCTCGGCCCCTCGAGCGCTCCTACAACGCCGTCGTTCAGCGCGAGCTTCGCGAGACGAACGGCATCGATGACGATGCCGGCGGAGTTGGGCGAGTCCCAAACCTCAAGCTTCAGCTCGAGGTTGAGCGGCGCTCCGCCGAAGGAGGACCCTTCCATGCGGACGTACGCCCATTTGCGGTCGCTGAGCCACGGCACGTAGTCCGACGGGCCGACGTGGACGTTCTCAGCGCCGAGGTCGTAGTCGAGCATCGAGGTGACGGCGTTCGTCTTGG
>JALZEM010000295.1 GCA_030862005.1 Actinomycetota bacterium
GCGCTCGGGGGCGAGTTCGTCATGGCCGTCGGGTGGGACGGCTTCCAGTCGTCGTGCGCGGGGCCGATGCAGATGCTCTACGCGTGCGAGAACGTCCGGACGGTGGAGTACGGCGCACGGCTGAACACCGCGCCCAACGACGCCTTCCGCGCGCCCGGGTTCGTCGAGGGCACCTTCGGGCTCGAGTGCCTGCTCGGCGAGCTCGCCGCGAAGCTCGACGTCGACGCGCTCGAGCTCCGGCGCCGTAACCACGCAGACTCGGACCTCGTGGACGGCCGCCCGTTCTCAGCGAAGAATCTCGTCGAGTGCTACCGGCGCGCGGAGCCGCACTGGGCGCGCCGCGAAGGGGTGCGCGCGCGCTCGCAGGGGTCGTGGAGGCGCGGCAGCGGGCTCGCGAGCCAGATCTGGTACGGAGCGGGCGGCCCGCCGTCGTATGCCTGGATCCGCATCGGCTCGGACGGGCGAGCACACGTCATCACGGGCGGCCAGGACATCGGAACCGGCACGACGACGGCACTTGCGCAGATCGCCGCCGAGGAGCTCGGGCTGCCGCTCGATCGCGTCGATATTTCGATCGGCGACTCGGATCGCGGCCCGTTCGCCTCGGTTTCGGCAGGATCCTCGACGACGCCGAGCATGGGGCCCGCAGTCCGCGCGGCCGCGGCTGACGCAGCACGCCAGATCGTCGAGCTCGCCGCGCAGCGCTACCAGGTCGAAGAGCGCGTACTCTCGCTCAGGGACGGGCACGTTGTCTCCGCCGACGGCGGCTCATGGCCGCTCGAGGAGGTGACGGGGCTGTTCGACGAGGCGCAGATCGTCGGCAAGGGATCGCGCGGGCCCAATCCGACCGGAATGCGCGTCCTCACTTTCGGGATCCAGGTCGCCGAGGTCGCCGTCGACGTGGAGACGGGCGAGGTGCGCGTCGAGCGGATCGCGGCCATCCACGACGTGGGACGCGTGATCAACCCGTTGGGCGCTTCGAGCCAGGTCGAGGGCGGCGTCATTCAGGGCCTCGGCCACACGCTTTCGGAGGAGCGTCTCCTCGACTTCGAGTCGGGCGCAGTCCTCACACAGACGCTCGATGCCTACAGGATCCCGACGATCGCCGACGTTCCGGAGATCGTGACCGAGCTCCTCGACATTCCGGATCCGCATCTGACGAACCTCGGCGCGAAAGGGCTCGGCGAGCCGCCGATCATCCCGACGGCGGCCGCGATTGCGAACGCGATCCGCGACGCGACCGGCGCCGACGTCCGCTCCCTTCCGATCACACGCGAGGAGATGCTGCGGGCGCTCAAGGAGGCAGGCGGGCGTGAACGAGCTCTCGTTGGTCAGGCCGGATAGCCTGGACGGGGCGACGGCTCGCCTCGGGAACGGCGCGCGGCCGCTCGCGGGCGGGACCGACCTCGTGCCGCTCCTCCGCGATCGGCTCATCTCGGCCCACACGCTCGTGGATGTCCGCGCGCTCGTCCCGCATGGGATCGACGGCGGCCGGATCGGCGCCGGAACAACCCTCGCGGAGCTCGAGCGCGCCGAGGAGATCCCCGGCGCCCTCCGCGAGGCGTGCCGGCTCGCCGCCTCGCCGCAACTCCGGAACATGGGGACGCTCGGTGGGAATCTCCGCCAGGCAACGCGGTGCTGGTACTGGCGGCTCGGGTTTCCCTGCTTCTTGCACGGAGGCGACCGCTGTCACGCGCGCGACGGCGAGCACCGAGAGCATGCGATCTTCGGGAACGACCGTTGCGCTTCCGGACATCCCTCCGACCCCGGCGCGGCGCTCGTCGCTCTGGGCGCCACGCTCGAGACCGACCGCCGCGCGCTTCCCGTCGCGGACCTCTTCCGACTGCCGTCCGAGGAGGACCGCGACGTCGTCGCGCTCGAGCCGGGCGAGCTCCTTCTCTCGTTCGACGTCCCTCGTCCCGATGCGAGCGTCTACCTCAAGGCGATGGACCGCCAGCGGTTCGCGTTCCCGCTCGTAGGCGTCGCGGCTGCGCGTTTCGGCAGCGACGTCCGTCTGGGGCTCGCGGGAGTCGCTCCGATCCCATGGCTCCTCGCGACACCAGAGGGGTTAGACGACGCAACACCCCTCCCCGGCACCGCCTATAAGGTCGAGATCGCGAGCGCGCTGATCCGGCGCGCCGTGGACGCGGTCGGCGGCAAGACGGGACCTGCGTCCGCTTCCGGCGGCGTCGACACATGAGCTCGTGACAACGCCTGGACGGGTAGCCGCCGTCATCCTCGCGGCGGGCGCGGCGTCCCGTTTCGGCACGCCGAAGCAGCAGCTGCTTCTCCCTCGGGTCGCCGAGCGCGTCCGCGCGAGCTGTGTCGAGGAGATCGTCGCGGTCGCCGGCGCATACCCGCTTCCGAGGGAAGCCGTCCGCGTCGTCGAGTGCGTCGACTGGCAGCGCGGCCCAGGCGCGTCTCTTCGGTGCGGCCTCGCCGCGCTCGGGCCTCACTTCGAGGCTGCCGTTGTCTGCCTCGCCGACGGGCCGAGCGTCGCTCCGGAGGCGATCGATCGTGTGGTCGGCGCCTGGCGCGCGGGCGCGGGCGACGTCGTCGCGGCGACGTACGGAGGAGACCGCGGCCACCCCGTCGTCCTCGGCCGAGCCGTCTGGGCCTCGATTCCGGACGAAGGCGCCCGCGTGCTCGAGCCGGTCCTCGTCTCGTGTGACGACCTCGGCAGCCCGGGAGACGTCGATCGGCCGACGGACCTGGACGCGCCTAAAGCGGTCTTCGCATCCTTGCCGATGGAGGACGTACGTTGAGCCTGCCGCCCACCGAATCCGAGCTTCGCGTGGAAGAGTCCCACCTTCGCGCGGTCCCGGACGAATCGCGAGTCGAGACGTCGCCGCTCGCGCTCGCCCGCGTCCGCCGGCGCCTCACAATCGAGGAGGCGGCCGCGCGGACCGGCCTCGACCCCGAGGACCTCCGCTGCCTCGAGGAGGGACGGATCTACCGGTTTCCCTCCGTCAACAATGCACTCGCGGCCGTGCTCATCTACGCGACTGCTCTTGGCGTCTCACGGAACGAGGCGCGGCGGATCGCCGGCCTCCCGTCCAGACCCGAACGGTCGTCGCGCCGTCGCTGGATCGGGATCTTCGGGTTCGCCGCAGCAGTCGCAGCGTTTGCGTGGTTCGCCGTCGTACCCGAGGTTCGAGAGCGGGATTCGACCAAGCCTGCAGCGGCGGAGCTCGCTCGGAAGCTTCCGCCTCCGTGGGAGATCCGCGTCGACGTCTACAACGGCACGGAGGTACCGAACGCGGCCACGCGACTCGCGAACGAGATCGGCGGCCCGCTCGCGTACCGGCTCGGAACGGTCGACAATGCCGAGCGCCTCGACTACGCCGTGACACGGGTGTACTACCCCCCGGGGAGCCACGAGATCGCGAAGCGCCTCGCCGACGAGCTCCAAGTCGAGACGGCGGCGCTGCCGGGAGGCGAGGACCCGAACCGGGTCATCGTGATCGTCGGAGTCGATCTCGCGGGCCGCTAAACCGCGGGGACGGGGATACCCGGTCCCTACATGAGCGGCGTGCGGAGCGCCGCGAGCTTTTCCTTGAGATCTGGCGGCATCCCTTCGCTCCACGCTTGACGCACGTACCTGCGCAGCGACTCCTCGAACCGATACCGCTTCCGGCAGTAGGAGCAGAGATCGAGATGCGCCTCGGCCTCGAGCCGCTCCGCATCGGTGAGCTCGCGGTCGAGGTAGGGCTGCAGGAGCTCCTCACACTTCTCGCAGGGGCCGATCATGATGTCTCTCCTACAGCTTCCTCTGCAAGGGCCCGCTTCAGAATCCTTCTGCCCCGATGAAGCCGTGACATCACCGTTCCGACGGGGATATCGAGGATCTGCGCGGCGTCCTGGTAGCTGAAATCCCCGATGTCGACGAGGACGACGACGTCGCGGAAGCCGTGAGGAACCGCGGCGAGGGCCTCCACGATCGTGTCCTGGGACAGCCGCTCGACGACGCGCCCCTCGTCGTCGGCGGCACCACTCTCCTCGAGCCGGTTGTACAGGTAGTAATCGCCCTCCTCCATCGGCTGCGTGTCCGGCGCGCGCTGCGCACGGCGGCCCTGGTCGATGTTCAGGTTCGTGAGGATGCGGAAGAGCCACGCCCGCAGGTTCGTCCCGGGCGTGTACGAACGCCAGCTGCGAAACGCGCGCGCATACGTCTCCTGCACGAGATCCTCCGCCTCCTCGCGTGTGCTCACGAGACGCCGCGCCACGCGGTAGATCTGGTCGGCCAGCTCGAGCATCTCCTCTTCGAACCGAACTCGGTCACGCGCCTCCTCGGCGATGCGCCTTGCCTCGATCTCCGGCTGCACGTCACTCACGGCGGCCGACACTACCAAGTCAACGGACGGAAAAGCCCAGCTATTCCGGCTCGAGCGTGAGGGACGCTTCTGCGAGCTCGTCGACGCGTGCGCGATCGAGGACGAGCGGGACGAGCTCACCCGCAAGCCACCGCGGAATCAGGTCGTCGTAATGCGGGCTCGCCGGACGGCCGGATTGGCCGGTGGGGAGCATGATCAGGTTTCCGTTGCGGTCGCCGAGATCGAAGACGGCACGCATCGCGGCGCCGATCATCGAACCGTCCGCGCCCACGGCTGCCGTCATCATGTTGACGGTGTCGACGTCGCCTCCCACGGGGTAAGGGCCGCGGCTGAGGAGCCGTGACAGGCCTGGGACGCGGTCGAACGCGTGCGCGAAGCGCAGACGGTGGCTCCGGCCGAGCCGCCAAGCGCCTCGATCCGGGCCCAGGGCTTGCACCGCCGTTCTCAACGCCGCGTGGAAGACGCCTTCCCACGTCCGGCCGTCGTCGAGGAACGAGTCGTCGCGCTCCGCGAGCATGCGCAGAAGCCTGGGGCGACCGCGCTCCCGTAGTCCCACGGGAAGCGAATCAAGTCCCCCGTACGCCTCACGCTCCAGCGCTTCGAGCAAGACGGCGTAGACGGCGCCGGCTCGGCTCTCCGGCGCGAGGTCCCCGTCCCATGCCGAGAGCAGGTCGAGCGCATGCTGCTCGAGCGCGTCGCCCGACGAGAAGCCTCGTGCGATTGCGGCGAGCTCGAGGCCCGGCAGCGAGCGCCGGTCGAGCTGGATCCGGCGGCAGTCCTCCGGCGTCACGGTCTCGAAGCCATCGAGAAGCGTCTCGATCCGCTCCGCGCGATAACCGCTGAGGTACTCACCGGGGAGATCCCGCGGGTCGCCATCCGGAACAACCTTGTTGTTCGCGGTCACGATGAACCCTCGCTCGGGGTCGACGAGGCGCGGCAGCTCGCTTTGCGACACCCAACCGTCCCACTCGTGGGAGGAGTCCCATCCGGGGCTCGGGAGCGAACCGTTGCGCGCGCGTCGGCGCGGGATCGGACCGCCGGCGAGGCGGTACGCGATCGTGCCGGCTGCGTCGGCGAGGACGACGTTGTGCGGCGGTGCCGCCAGGGCGTCGAGTGCAAGGTCCGCCTCCTCGACCGTCACGGCGACCATCAGGTCGAGGAGCGAGCGGCTCGTCTCGCCCGGATCGTGCGCGCTCCAGCGGAGGGCAAATGCCTCGTTCGTCGTTCGCGCCTGCGCGACGATCGGTCCATGTCGCGTGACGACCACCTCTTCGCGCACCGGATCACGCCGGCCGCGGACGCGGATCTCCTCCGGGAAGATCTCTGCCTCGTGCCATTCGCCCTCGATTTCGTAGCGGCGCGTGTCGTCGGGGTGCAGGCGCTCGGCGAAGAGGTCCTGCGTGTCCACCATCGCCGTCGTCATGCCCCAGGCGACGCGCTCGTTTCGGCCGAGGACGACGACCGGAGCCCCCGGCACGGTGAATCCCGCGGCCTCGCCGGCGTCCCACACGAGATGCTGGACGTGCCAGATCGGTGGGATGCCGAGGAGGAGATGAGGGTCGTTCGCGAGGATCGGCTTCCCGCTCGCCGTCCGTGCGCCGGAGACAACCCATGCGTTCGACGCGCCCGACCCGATCGTCGCGCCCGACACGGCCTGGCGCACTGCGACCTCCGCCGGGACCGTAACGGGGTGGTCGCGCGGATAGGTTGGATCGAGTCGGCGCGCGCGCTCCTCACCGACGCTCGCGCCGAGACGCATGCGCGCGAGCTCGTTCTCCCAGTTGCCCGAGAGGGTGAGCGCGAACATCTGCGCCGGCGCAAGGACATCGGCGACCGTCCAGGGCTCGGGACGAACTCGCGCGAGCCGAAGCTCGAGCGGGAGCCGCCCCAGCGCCAGGTAGGCGTTTACGCCCTCGCAATACGCGCGCAGGAGCGAGCCCGTTTCACGGTCGCAGGCACGCGCATCCTGCTCGGCGGCCCAGCGAAGCCGCAGCCGTCGCGCCAGCCGATCGAGCTCGAGCGTCGACGCGCCGGCGACCTCCGACAGCCGTCCGAACGCAAAACGGCGGATCATCTCCATCTGGAAAAACCGGTCCTGCGCGTGGACAAATCCCTGCGCGCGCACGAGGTCGTGTCGGCTGTCGGCGTAGATGTGAACGAAGCCGAACCGATCGCGTACGACCTCGACCGCCGCGTCGAGACACGAGAGCGTGAGCGTTCCAGCCGCCTGGGGGAGCGACCGACGTGCGAGCCGGCGAAGCAGGCTCATCCGGCGGGGTGAAACCCCGCCTTCGCCATCGCTTGGAGAATCTCCTCGCGGCGCAGACGCTCGTCGTCCCAGGTGAGCGCGACGTGTCCCATCAGGTTCGCGTTCGCCGACTCGAGGCCGTCGAGATCGCGGATCGCGCCGGCAAGGCGCATGACGCAGCGCTCGCAGCGAATACCCGTGACCTCGAGCGTCTCCGACTGAAGGGCCATCGATTCCATGCTACTTCGTCGTCCACAGCGTCCCCCGCAGACGGTGGCCTGCGCGTCCGCCGCCCGAGCCGCGTCCGGACGAGCCGACGCGCGGCGCCGAAACCGCGGCTGTATCGGGAAGTCGCCGCGGTCGTGGCAGTGCTGCGATCGGTGCGGTGACTGTCCCTGGG
>JALZEM010000301.1 GCA_030862005.1 Actinomycetota bacterium
GCACGCTACCTCCACTCGGAGATCGACACGCTCGAGCGGATCCAGATCATCCGCGAGCTCCGCCTCGGCGAGTACGACGTGCTCGTCGGCGTCAACCTCCTGCGCGAGGGGCTCGACCTGCCCGAGGTCTCGCTCGTCGCGATCCTCGATGCGGACAAGGAGGGATTCCTGCGCGGCCAGACGGCGCTCATCCAGACGATCGGGCGCGCCGCGCGGAACGTGAACGGGAAGGTGCTCATGTACGCGGACAAGCTGACCGAGGCGATCAAGGGCGCGATCGACGAGACGACGCGGCGGCGCGAGATTCAGCTCCGCTACAACGAGGAGCACGGCATCACGCCGGAGTCGATCGTCAAGGGCGTCTCGGACATCGCCGAGTTCCTCGCGCTCGAGTCGCAACCGCACGTCCCGGGGAGGCGCCGCCGCGGCGCCCGAAAGGTGGAGGGGATGGAGCGTGACGAGCTCGAGAGGCTCGTCGTCACGCTCGAGGAGGAGATGTACGCGGCGGCCGAAGAGCTCCGCTTCGAGTACGCCGCCAAGCTCCGCGACGAGATCAAGGACCTTCGACGCGAGCTCCAGGCCGCGGCCGAAGCCGCCGCCTAAGCGACCGCACGGCGCTTCGCCTGCTCATCGTGAAGGCCAGGCCCTGGGCGGAGCGACGCAGCTGGGTGTCGCGCTCGAACGACGAACGGGCCGGCCCGAAGCGGCCGTTCAGCGCGTAACGTCGTACCTTGCGGCGTCGTCGGTTATCCCACGTAGGTGAGCGGCTCGCGGCCGCGCGGGAACCTCCGGTCCGCGATTTGCGCCCAGCTTCCTTCGCCCGCGCCGACGCCGGGGGCCCACGCGTAGGTGAGCACGCGAAGCGAGCGCTCGTCGGCCTCGAAGAGGTGGAGCCCGCGCGCCTCGCCGCGACGCTTCGGCCGTGGCTGTCCGAGCCCGGGTGCGATCGCGACGGTCGTCCCGTGCACCTCGCTCGTCACGACTTCGAATTCTCGCCGCTCCCCGATTGTGCTCTGGTGCACGTGGCCGGACACGATGAGCTCGGCGCCGGCGTCAACGAGCCCGCCGAGCACGGTCGAGCGGTTCGCGATCGTTCGCTTCGCCGTCCGCCATGGAGCGCCCATCAAGTGATGGTGGACGGCGACGAGCCTGAGCGCCCTCGGCGCTGCGTCCGCGAAAACGCGTGCCACGCTCTCGATCTGCTCGCGCCGGAGCGCGCCTCCCTGCTGCTTCCAAGGGCGCACGGAGTTGAGCCCGCAGGCAACGACGCGCTCCGACCGGTACACCGGCTCCGTCTCGCGCCAGATCCGGTGAAACTCGTCGAACGTCGCGCTGAACCGCCACGGTGGCCAGCGCGGAATGTCGTGGTTCCCGGGAATCACCAGGACTGGTCGCTGGAGCGAGCGAAGGAGCGCCGCCGCGCGTTCGTGTTGCTTCCGTGTATTTCGGTGCGTCAGGTCCCCGCTTGCGACGACGAGCTCTGGGTCCGATTCCGCGACGAGCGCACGTAGGTCGTCTTCGACCTCGGGCTCTTCGGCGGTCCCGGTGTGGAGGTCGGAGACCTGGAGGACGCGGACCGGCCACATCGGGGCGGGTAACTATAGTTTGGGGGCATGGTCGACGAGCCTGCTGAGATCTTCGACGACATCTACGTCGGCCTCCGCGCCGGCGCAGCTGGCAGGAAGAAGCGGCGCGGCGAGCCGCTGTCGCCCGAGGATCATGAGGCGCTGGGACGGTGGGCGCGCATGAGTGGCACGCGGAAGGCCGTCGCCGTCGGCGGATTCGCGCTGGGCACCTTCGGCCTCGGTGTGACGGTCGGCGGCCTCGTCTTCGGCCGCTGGCGCCGCGCCTAGGCGCCGGCGCAATTACCTCACGCTTCGCGAACCAGTTCGACACGGTCTGCGTGCCATACCCGCGTCTTCGCGCGGTATCGTGAAACGAGGGGGCGCGGAGCCGAAGGCCCCTGGGGGGAGGTACACGCGCGAGAAGAAGAGGAGCGCCGCCGGAGGCGGCGAAACGGCGCCTGTGCGCGGATACCTCGGACCGGGGGAGGAGATTCAGCTCGAGTCGCGCCCGCACGGCATCGCGCTTGCGCTTCCGCTCGCGCGCGCTGTCGTCATCGCGCTCGTGGGCGGCGCTCTCGTGGTATTCGGCCCACGTTCGTCGTGGGTTTTTGCGGCGGCCGGTGTCGTCGTGCTCGCGGCCGGTGCGGCGCTCGCTCTGGCCGCGGTGTGGCGGTGGGACCGAACGAAGCTCGTCCTGACGACGGAGAAGCTCTTCGTCGTGTACGGCGTCGCCCGGAGACGCGCCGCCGCCGTCCGGCTCGCTCGCGTCCCCGCGATCGAGGTCGAGCAGAGCCTGCTCGGCCATCTCCTTGGTTACGGGACGGTCATTGCCGGCGACCTCGAGATCCCCTACGTCCCGAGCCCGCGGGACGTGTGTCGGCTCGCTCGATAGCGCGGGCCAACTTCCGCGTAGGCTGGCGGCGATGATCGCGCCGAGGCTCACCGTCGTCACGCTCGGGGCGCGCGACCTCGAGACCCTGCGTCGCTTCTATCGGGGCCTCGGCTGGTCGACGGCGATCGACCTCGACGACTTCGCTGCGTTCGAGACGGAAGGGGCCGTGCTCGCACTCTTCCCGCTCGATCAGCTCGCTGCCGACGGAAATGTGTCGGCGGCGGCGCCGACGGAGGGGTTGCGCGGGTTCTCGCTCGCCATCAGCGTCGACCGGCCGGAGGACGTCGACACGACGGTCGACGCTGCTCGCGCGGCGGGTGCCCGCGTCACGAAGGAGCCCACGCAGGCGGAATGGGGCGGCCGCACCGCGTACTTCGCGGACCCCGAGGACAACTTTTGGGAGGTCGCGTGGGTGCCGGCCGACAGCGCGATGGCGGAGCTTCTCCGACGCGCGCGGCTCCCAACGAGCGACGACGGCTAGCGTCGCGCTGCCTCGGCGCGTCTGACGCCCCTCCTCGTTGGTGTGCTCGGCACGGTTCAGATGCAGGTGTGCGATCGGCACCTTCCCGAACAAGCGTTCGTCCGGGAGCACGGCTAGACTCGGTGACGATGGCGGCCGACGAGCTCGTCGTACACGGCGCCCGCGAGCACAACCTCAAGGACATCACCGTCCGCCTGCCGCGGAACGCGCTCATCTGCGTCACGGGGCTCTCCGGCTCCGGGAAGTCCTCGCTTGCCTTCGACACGATCTACGCCGAGGGCCAGCGCCGCTACGTCGAGTCGCTCTCTGCCTACGCACGGCAGTTCCTCCAGATGATGGAGAAGCCGGACGTCGACTCGATCGACGGCCTCTCGCCGGCGATCTCGATCGACCAGAAAACGACGTCGCGAAACCCGCGGTCGACGGTCGGCACCGTCACCGAGATCTACGACTACCTCCGTCTCCTGTACGCGCGCGTCGGGCGGCCACACTGCCCGATTTGCGGCCGCCCGATCGCAGGCCAGAGCATCGAGTCGATCATCGACCAGGTCCTCCGCCTGCCGGAAGGCACGAAGTTCACCGTGAACGCACCCGTCGTCCGCGACCGAAAGGGCGAGTACCGCGACCTGCTCGAGCACCTCCGCGCCGAGGGATTCACGCGCGTCAGGGTCGACGGCGTCCACCGAATGCTCGAGGAGGAGATCGAGCTCGACAAGAAGTTCAAGCACACGATCGAGGTCGTCGTCGACCGACTCGTGATCAAGCCGGATCTGCGCCACCGGCTCGCGGATTCCGTCGAGACGGCCCTCGCGCTCGCCGACCGCCTCGTGACGATCGACGTCGTCGACGGCGAGGAGATGACGTTCTCGGAGCAGTTTGCGTGCCCGGAGCACGGCGTGGGACTGCCCGAGCTCGAGCCGCGCATCTTCAGCTTCAACTCGCCGCACGGCGCTTGCCCGCGCTGTACCGGCCTCGGTGCGCAGCAGGAGATCGACCCCGACCTGCTCGTCCCGGAGCCTGAGCTCTCGATCGCGGAGGGCGCCCTTGTCCCCTGGAGCCTCGGCTCGAGCTCGGGTTTCTATGACGCCGTCATCGAGGCGATCGCCGACCGCTACGAGATCGACCTCGACAGGCCGTGGTGCGAGCTGAGCGAGGAGGAGCGGAACCTCTTCCTCTACGGGACGAACGGCGACCGGCTCTACGTGAACTACCGGAACCGGATGGGACGACGGCGCTCGTACATGCTCGCGTTCGACGGGATCGTCGAGAGTCTGCAGAGTCGGTACCGGGACACCGACTCGTCCCAGCAGCGCGAGCGGATCGAGGAGTACATGACGCTCCGGCCCTGCCCCGAGTGCAACGGCGCGCGTTTGAAGCCGGCCGTCCTCGCGGTGACGATCGGGGGCAAGGCGATCCACGAGTTCACCCGCATGTCGGTCGC
>JALZEM010000347.1 GCA_030862005.1 Actinomycetota bacterium
GCCTGGACAAGCGCTACGAGACCGAGATCGTGCTCGGCGTCCGGACCACGACGGCGGACATCGAGGGCGAGGAGCTCGACCGGACCGAGCTGCCGACGCTCGCAGATGTGGAGGCCTTGCGCGGCGAAGTCGCTCTCCCAGTCCCGGCGGCTTCGGCGGTCAAGGTCGGCGGCGAGCGGGCGTACAAGCTTCATCGTCGCGGCGTCGCCGTCGAGATGCCACTCCGCACATCGACGATCCGCGCTCTCGAGGTCATCCGCTTCGAGCCGCCCGAGCTCGTCCTTGCGCTCAGCGTCTCGAGCGGAACGTACGTCCGCGCGATCGCCGATGCGCTCGGCGGGCACTGTCGCGCCCTTCGCCGCACGGCGGTCGGCCCGTTTCGGGTCGAGGAGGCTGACGAGGAACGCGTCCTTCCGCCGCTCGAGGCCGTACGTTTCTTGCCTCGATACGAGCTCGAGGAAGAAGAGATGCGGATGGCCATGAGCGGCCGAGTCCTTGCAGGGGGCGACGGCGGCCCGGTCGCGCTGATCTACGCGGGGCGTCTCGTCGCGGTGGCGCAGGCGCAGGCCGGCGCGATACGACCGGAGACGGTGCTCGGATGAGGATCGTTCCGTCGTGAAGGTTCTTCGCTCGCCGGACGAGGCGACACCGGCCGAGCGCGCTGTCGCGCTCGGGACGTTCGACGGTGTCCATCGTGGCCATCGCGCCGTGATCGAGGCGGCGAAGGCGAGCGGCCTTCGTTCCACGATCGTCACATTTCATCCTCACCCGCGCGCCGTACTCGGCTACGAGGTTCAACTGCTCGCGCCGTTCCAGCGGCGCGTTGAGCTGATTGGTGACGTCGGCCCCGACGAGCTCCTCGTCGTCGAATTCACCCCGGAGCTCTCGCGGCTCGCACCCGAGGAATTCTGCGAGCGCGTCCTCGTGCCGCTCGGCGCACGCGTGATCCTCGCGGGCGAAGGCTTCCGGTTCGGCGCGGGCCGCCGCGGCGACCTCGGCCTGCTTGTGCGTCTCGGTTTCGACGTTCGGCCGGTGCCGCTGATCGAAGGCGTTTCGTCGAGCCGGATCCGGGAGCTCTTGCGCGCAGGGGATGTCGGCGCGGCGGCTGGGCTGCTCGACCGTCCCTCCGAAGTCGAAGGCGTCGTCGTCTCGGGCGACCAACGAGGCGGGACGCTCGGCTTTCCGACGGCAAATCTCGCCGTGCCGGCGGATCTACTCGTGCCTGCGTACGGGATCTATGCGGGTGAGGCACTGGGACTCCGTGCCGCGGTGTCGATCGGCGTCAACCCGCACTACGGAGGAACGGAGCGCAGGGTCGAGGCGTTCATCCTCGACTTCGAGGGCGACCTGTACGGCAAACGTCTGCGCGTCGAGCTGTGGAAACGCCTTCGCGACGAGCGCACCTTCGAGAGCGAAGACGACCTCGTTGCGCAGATCGCGCTCGACGTCGAGGCGGCCCGTGCTGCGGCTCGCCCTGTGGACAAATCCCGTTGACTTTTGTAAAGACTTTTCTTGAAACCGCAAGTTTCGGCGGCTTTCGCGCGACAATGTCGATATGGAGTCGCTCACGCTCGTCGTGAAGGTGCACTGCCTCTCGTGCGGGTCGGCATACATCAAGCCTGCCGGCCGCGGAACGGTGAAGACGAACCCCGGGTGCCCGAGGTGCGGGTATCTCGGTTGGTCGCTTGCCGACGAGGACATCACCGAAGTGGCTCTGCGGCGCCGCTTCGCCTCGGATCTGCAGCAGCGCCGTTCCTTGCAATCACGCTGACGCCGCCGAAATAGTGGTGCCGCGCGGCCCAACGCCGGACCTCGAAGCCTGCGTCGTCGAGCGCGTCGAGCGCTTCAGGCTCGAGTCCGGGTTCGACGTGCACGACCGATGCCGCCGGATGCAGGCGCGGCCGCTCGACCGCGTCGACTGCCGTCAACCCTTCGTCGAGAACCCCCGAGACGACCTGTGTCAGCGCGCTCCGGAGCCGCGTTCCGCCGGCCGCACCCGCCGCGAGGACGAGCCCGTCCGCGTCGACCGCGAGTGTCGGCGCCATCATGCTCTCCATCCGGACGCCCGGCTCGATCGGCCCGACGAGAAGGTCCACCTCACCGAGCATGCTGTTCAAGTGCACGTCGAGCCCGGGAAGGAAGTCGCCGGAGCCGAGTCCGAGGCTCGTCGTGAGCGAGCAAGCGTTCCCGTCGGGATCGACCGTGACGAGGTTCGTCGTGTGGCCTCCGCGGTCGCCGGCCGCGAGGATACGAGCGAGCGAGACTGCACGCTCCGCCGCCGATAGCCCACGAAGGGGCGGGACGCGCTCGAGCGTCTCCGCGAGGCGCGCGAGCCCCGCACGCGTCAGGACGCGGGTGCCCGCATACGCGGCCTCCGCCGGCTCGAGCCACCGCGGCCGGTATGCGTCGAGATCCGCGCGGGTGACGAGGCCCGCTCGCTCCTCCATGAGCCCGAGGAGCGAGCGTGCGAGCGACCCGTCGTAGAACGACCGGCCGCCCTCGTTTGCAAGGAGCTCGAGCCCGCGCGCAAGCCCGGGTTGGACGAGGAGGTCGCCCGCCTCGAGGAGCCGGCCCTTCACGGTGTAGAGCTCCCGCCCCTCGCGCATCGTCATCACCGGCTCGAGCATCGCGAGACAGGCGGCGTGGGCCGGAGGCATGACTACGCCTTCCCGGGCGAGTCGGATCGCCGGCGCAACGAGCCGCCCCCACGGCAGGCGCCCGTGCCGTCGCCAGAGCTCATCCAGCCCCGCGGGGACGCCCGGAACGGCGCACGAGCCGATGCCCACGGCGTAATGAACGAGCTCGGTGCCGAAGGGCACCTCGAGCTCGACGAGCTCGACGTCACGCTTCGCGCAGCCGAGGCCGGGCACGGCGACGAAGAAGTCGAGGAGCATGCCGTTTCCGCTCGCCGCGTCGTACCAGATCGCATGGCCGCCGCCGGCGAGGCCGGTCATGACGACCTCAGCGACGCAGGAGGCAAGGGATGCGGCGACGGCCGCGTCGGCGGCCGACCCGCCGTCTTCGAGCACCTCGAGCCCGGCCTGAGCGGTCGCGGGGTGGCCGGCCGCGATCCCAGGGGGTACAGAACTCTTGTGTGGAGAAGCGGAGTGGAGCGGCCACATACGCGTTGCCCTCTACCGGCTTTATGAGCGTCAACCAGGACGCCGAAGGCGTTTGGTAGCCTAGGTTGGATGGCTTTGACGAAGGAAGTGAAGCAGGAGGTCGTCGGCTCGTATGGCCGCGACAGCGCGGACACGGGAACGACGGAAGTCCAGATCGCACTCCTCTCGCGGCGGATCGAGCTCCTGACGGAACACCTCCGCGGGCACAAGAAGGATCACCATTCGCGTCGCGGCTTGCTCAAGCTGGTTGGGCAGCGCCGCCGCCTGCTCAACTACCTTCAGAAGCGCGATCTGGAGGGATATCGGAAGCTGATCGGAGAACTTGGCCTAAGGCGGTAAGCCAGGCCGGCCGGGGGACGCCGGTGGAAGTTTGAGGGAGCTCCTTCCGCGGATCTGCCTCAAACCTCCGCCTCCGTCTCCCGGAAAAGACAAGGAGGCAGGAATGAGTACCACCATTTCACCGCGCACGGCCGAGGTGACGGTTCGGGTCGGGCAGTCCGATCTCACGTTCGAGACGGGCCGGCTCGCGAAGCAGGCGGACGGCGCCGTTCTCGCCCGAAGCGGCGAGACGCTCGTCCTCGCGACCGCGCAGGGACGGATGGAGGGTCGCGAGGGCGCGGACTTCTTCCCGCTCACCGTAGACGTCGAGGAGCGGATGTACGCCGCGGGGAAGATCCCCGGCGGCTTCTTCAAACGCGAGGGCCGTCCGACCGAGAAGGCGATCCTGACGGCGCGGATGATCGACCGTCCGATCCGGCCGCTGTGGCCGAGGGGCTTCACGAACGAGGTCCACATCGTCGCCACGACGCTTTCGGCGGACCTCGTGACGCCGCACGACATCCTGTGCATCAACGGAGCTTCCGCGGCGCTCATGGTCTCGCCGCTCCCGTTCCTCGGTCCTGTCGGGGCCGTGCGGATCGGGATCGCCGACGGCGACCTCGTCGTCAACCCGACGCTCGCCGATCTCGAGGATCCGGCTGCGCTCGACCTGGTCGTGGTGGGTACGCGCGAGGGCCTCACGATGGTCGAGGCGGGCGCGAACGAGATTCCCGAGGAGCAACTTCTTGCGGCGCTCGAGCTGGCGCACGAGGAGATCAAGAAGCTTTGCGACGCCCAGGAGGAGCTCCGCGCACAGGTCGGGAAGCCCAAATGGATCGATGACGCGCTCACCGCGGAGCTCGAGGAAAGCCATGGTGACCGGATCCGCGACGCGATCGCCGGCACCGGCCTGCGCGAGGCTCAGGCGGTTGTGGACGAGATTCAGGGAGAGCTCTGTCCACCCCTCAGCATGGACTCGACCGAGGAGGACATCATCCGCGAGACGCAGGTTCGTTCGAGCCTTGCGGTCATCCTCGAGCGCCTCCGGCTCGAAGCCGTCAAGCCGCCGGTGCGGGAGCAGTTCGACGACGAGCTCCGCGCGCTCACGGAGGCGGAGCAGGACTCGAAGCAGCTGAAATCGGCGAAGCGCCAGCTCCTGTTCGACCGCATCGTCGAGACGGTCGACCTGCCCTTCCCCGTCGGCGCGGCGACGAACGAGCGGGAGGCTTCTGCCGTGAAGGACCCACTCACGAAGCAGTTCGTGAAGAAGGCCACCGAGTCGATCTACAAGGAGCTCGTCCGCACGAAGATCGCGGTCGAGAAGCGGCGGCCGGACGGCCGGGGCGCGGAGGAGATCCGGGCGATCGAGTGTGAGGTCGGCGTCTCGCCGCGCACGCACGGCTCCGCGCTCTTCACGCGCGGGCAGACGCAGATCATGACGCTTCTGACGCTCGGCACCGCGAAGGAGGGGCAGCGGATCGACGACCTCTCGCTCGAGGCCGAGCGCCGGTACATGCATCACTACAACTTCCCGCCGTATTCCGTGGGCGAGACCGGCTTCATGCGCGGGCCGAAGCGCCGCGACATCGGCCACGGAGCCCTCGCACAGCGGGCGCTCGAACCGGTGATCCCGCCCGCGGATAGCTTCCCGTACACGATCCGGCTCGTCTCGGAAACGCTCGAGTCAAACGGGTCGTCGTCGATGGGATCCGTCTGCGGATCAACGCTCGCGCTCATGGATGCGGGCGTCCCGATCACGGCGCCCGTGAGCGGGATCGCGATGGGCCTCGTCAAGGAGGGCGACGACTACGTGATCCTGACCGACATCCAGGGCGCGGAAGACCATCTAGGCGACATGGACTTCAAGGTCGCGGGCACGCGTGACGGTGTCACGGCGCTCCAGATGGACATCAAGATCACGGGCGTCACGCAGGAGATCATGCGCGCGGCGCTCGAGCAGGCAAAACGCGCGCGCGAGTTCATTCTCGAGCGCATGCTCGAGGCGATCCCGGAGGTGCGAAGCGAGCTTCGCGACCACGCGCCTCGGATCGCGACGATCAAGATCGACTCGGAGCAGATCGGGCTCGTGATCGGTAAGGGCGGCGAGACGATTCGCGCCCTCGAGGCGGACCACGACGTCCAGATCGACATCGAGGAGGACGGAACGATCCTCGTCTATGCGACCGAGGGGACGAAGTCGGACGCCGCGATCTCCGCGATCCAGGCGCTCACGAAGGAGCCCGAGGTCGGTGACACCTATACCGGCAAGGTCGTGAAGACGACGGATTTCGGCGCATTCGTCGAGCTCAAGAAGGGGACGGATGGCCTCCTCCATGTCTCGAACGTCGGTCCAGGCCGAGTCGCGCACATCGAGGACGTAATCGGGCGCGGTGACGTGCTCGACGTGCTGGTCCAGGAGGTCGACAAGGCTCGAGGGCGGATCGGGCTCAGGCTCGTCGCGAAGCACGAGAACGGCGCGCTCGTCCAGCCCGAGGAGTTGATCGAGCGTGCCAAGAACGCGCCGCCGCGCGAGCCGCGCGAGGAGCGTCCGCGGGACGGGGAACGCCGCGGCGGGCGTCGCGATCGCGATCGCGAGCGC
>JALZEM010000353.1 GCA_030862005.1 Actinomycetota bacterium
CGCGAGGGCGCCGCTGCCGCGCATCCTCACCTTCGCCCAGGAGCGTGGCTGGCGACAGCTGCGCCTGCTGTCCTCGGGCGCCAACACGTACAACCGCGACTACCTCGCCGAGACCAAAGAGGGAGCCCAGAGGCCGATGCTGAACGTGTTCCATCGCGACGGCGAAACGATCCGCCATTTCTGGGGCTCGGAGCTCCTTTACGCGCCAACCGACCCTGGTCAAGACCCGCGTCACCTCGGCACCCTCGAGCCGGTCTGGAACCTGTTCGACCTCACCCGCGAGGGGCGTGGAACCGACTGGGATGAGCAGCTGAGCTACTCATGACGCTGCTCCGTACGCGGGTCTGATGCGGCTGCGCTGCGACCGCGGCGCCGAGGAGGCCCGCGTGAGAGTCGCGCCGGCGCCGTTCGGCTTCGACTTCCTCGTGGCCTGCCGGGATCTCCGCTAGCCGCGGCGGGTTATCTGGCCGACGGAGCACGGTCCCGCATCGGCGCCGCGTCCTCAGTCGTTGGTCGGACGCCGCGGCGCAGCGCTGCCGCGTGATAGTGCAACGCGGCGTAGCCGACGGGGATGAACGGTAGGGCGTTCAGTGCGTGCACGACGATCCCGTAGGAAAGAGCGGTTGCTCCGTCGACGCCGAACGCGGCGAGCGCGATAATCGTGGCCGCCTGGAAGACGCCGACGGCCGCCGGACCCGATGGAAGGATCATGGCGAGGTTCGTCGCGACGACGATCAGGAGCCCCGCTTCGAATCCGAGACCGAGGTCGAATCCGAGGAGCACGAGCCAGAACGAGAATGCGATGAGGAGCCATGACAGGACTGTCAACACGGAGGCGCGGACGGCGATGCCGAGCCGCCGGAAGAGCGCGAAGCCGCGGACGAGGTTCGCCGCGCCGGCATGCGTGCGTTCCCGCGAGATGCCGGGGAGTCTCGCTAGTGGACGCAGGAGGAGGCGCGCAGGGCGCTCCCCGTAGACGGCGAACGCAACGACGAGAGTCGCAAGGCCGCCGAACAGCAGTGCGCCGAACACCAGCGCCCGGGGAAGCCACTCCGCCGACGGGAGTACCGGCGCGATGATGAAGAAGAGCGCGAGAAGCGAAAGAACATCGAGAGCCCGTTCGGCGGCGACCGTCCCGGCGGCTTCCAATCTCGGCGTCCCGGCCCGCTGCTTAAGCACGACGACTCTCGCCGCCTCTCCCGCGCGCGCCGGAAGGATGGTATTGAAGAGGTACCCGATCAGGAGCGCACTAGTCACCACACGCGTCGACGGCCGATACGGCGGCGAGAGGAGGATGCGCCAGCGAACGGCGCGGAGGAAGACGGCGACAGCGAGGACGAGACCGGCCGGGATCAGCATCCAGAAGTTGGTCCTCGCGAGGCCGCGCGCGAGCGCGTCGAGATCGACGTCGCGAACGGCGAGGTACGCGAAGATGAGCGAGACAAGGAGCCCGACCGCCATGAGAGCCGTCCGACGCGTGAGCCACTGCATCTCGAAGGGAGCGTATCGCCGCCGACCGCGGGGACAGGACAACTCAGGCCGTCGCGGTGCCTAAGGTCGTGATCACGATGCCGGCGTACCGCGCCGAGCAGACTCTCGCGCAGACGGTCGCGGAGATCCCGCGCGATGTCGCCGACCTCCTGATCCTGGTCGATGACGCGAGCCCCGACAACACCGCCGCGCTGGCGCGTGAGCTCGGGATCGACGTCTACGTCCATTCCGAGAACCGCGGCTACGGCGGGAACCAGAAGACGTGCTACGCCGAGGCCGTGAGAAGCGGAGCCGACGTCGTTGTGCTTCTCCACCCCGACTACCAGTACGAGCCGAAGGCGGTTCCGCTTCTGATCGCGCCCATCCTCGCGGGCGACGCGGACATGACGTTCGGCTCACGGTTCGCCGGTCTCGGCGATCCGATCGGCGGCGGGATGCCGAGGTACCGCTACGTCGGAAACCGCGTAACCACGGTCCTCGAGAACGTCATGCTCGGATCGCATTTCTCCGAGATGCACAGCGGTCTTCGCGCCTACACGCGTCGTTGCCTCCTCTCGCTCCCGTTCCTCGGCTACTCCGATGACTTTCTCTTCGACTCACAGTTCCTCGTCGACGCCGTGACGTCCGGCCAGCGCGTCGTCGAGGTGCCGATCCCCACTCGGTACACGAAGGAGTCATCCTCGATCGCGATCGGACGCTCGCTCCGCTACATCGTGGGCAGCCTTCACTACTGCGCGCGGCGCGCTGCGAGCCGCGGCCGCCGCGGCCGCCGGTCCCCGGTCGCCCACCCCGAGCGCGCCCTCCCGACGATCTCCCCGGCACTTCCGCGCATCGCGATTCAGTGCCTTGTATGCGGCGCGGATGAGCATGTCGAGCTGAGCAGGCCAGTCGACGGCGGCCGTCTTGGCGATGGTGTCCTGCAGTGCGCTCGCTGTGGGTTCGTGTCGCCCCGCACGGGCGCGGACGAGCGTTCGCGGAACGGCGAGCGCGACCGTCCCGCGGCAACGAACGAGGGACGACAGGTCGTCGAGCGCATGCTCGAGATGATCGGCGGCTATGTCGTCCGGGGCGACGACCTCCTCGCCGTCGGGAGGAACGCCTCGGAGATCGCGAATCTGGCCATCAACCTGGGCTGGCGCACAGAAACAGCGCGGGAGGGCGAATTGCCGGCGCCTGCACCTGGAACCGGTGCCACGGCTCGAAGAGCGAGAACCCGGCTCGACCTGCAGAGGGAGCGTTTCGACGCCGTCGTTCTCTTCGACTCCCTGGGCCGTGCGCCGGTCGAGCAACTGCGGCGCGTTCGGCCCCTGCTCGACCCCGCCGGGATTCTCGTCGTCGCGGCGCCGCATCTAGCGCCGGCGCCCGGGCGCCGAGGGGCTGCCTCGCCGCAGTCGACTCCCGACCACTACTT
>JALZEM010000359.1 GCA_030862005.1 Actinomycetota bacterium
GCCCCAGGCGCCGAAGCGCCGGCCGACGTCCCGGAGGCACGCGTCGGCGAGCCCCGCGTTGACCTCGTCGAGCGTCCACCCGTGAGTCCACGAGATGATCGGCATCGAGCCCCGGTCTGCGACCCACTTCTCACGTCCTTGCGAGAACGGAGCTATCCAGTAGCAGACGTCGGTTGGCGCACCATAGTGGAGGTGAACGAAGTCGAATCTCCGTCCAACAAACTGCTCGCGGCTCACGACCTGGGTTCGCTGCTCCGCCCACGAGCCTTGGGGCGCAATCCCCAGGAACGCACCCTTCCTCGGCGGGAGAATGTTGTTCGCACCCAGTGGCCCGGTGAAATACGAGGCGGGTGACGGATTGTGGACTTTGACCCGGCGCCTCGCGGTCAGGGAGGTGGTCGTCGTGCCGGTCGTGGATCGCGCGCGCCAGAAGGCCCGCACAGCGAGCCTGTGATAGCCGTTTCGCACACGCGCGGTGTCCCAGCGGTAGACGTACGGAGCCGTTCGGTCCACGCGAACCAGGCTCCCGTCGACGCGGAACGCGACGCGGCGCGGACGCGGCCGCGCGGTTGCGCTCCACCGGACCGTTCCCGAGACCGTCGCGCCGCGGGACGGAGAGACGATCGTCACGTACCGAGCGGCCGCCTCGGTGTCGGAAACGATCAGGCTCGCAAGGAACACGCTGAGGACGAGAAGCGCGCGCGCGGTGGCAGAAACGGGAATGCCTGGCTTTTGATCCGGCAGGGTTCGCGGGACGATACCCGGGTGAAGGCTGTGCGGCTCGGGTTGGCCCAAAACTCGCGCCGGCATGAGCGACGCCCGGACGATGATCGAGTCGGCAGCAGCCGCCTCCTTGTGGCTTCGCTTGTAGCGAGTGAGCTTCTTGGCCTTGTTGCTCCGGGGCCGCTCCCCTCCCGCGCGGCGAGTGGCACCCGATCGCAACGGGTTCGGCTTGTTGATGCGGTTTTCGCGCTTCCGAGGGCAGGGCCTGTGCCGGCCGTGGCTCCTCGTTCTCAAGCGTGTGCCGCCTGCGCGTAACCGTCGACGTGGCCCGACCGTTGGCGAGGAGGGAGACGGTGGATTGCGGCTGGTTCACGTAAAGCACGACGGCGGTCTCGCGGAACGATTTGGGAGGGGCGGCGCCTACGGTGATCACGTGAACAGCGCCGCCTGACGCATGCTTGACCCGGGGATGCGGCATTTCGTCGTTGCGACGGCGTTTGTAACGTCGCTCTTCTTCGCGCTCGCGGCTTGGCTCCCAACTGGGCTCCTTCTCCGCTGGCTTCTTCTGTAGACCATGCGCGGGATGGCTCGAAATGCTGGGCGGCGCTAGTTGAGCCGCGCCGAAGCTTGCTGAACGCGGCTCGCCGGGATTGCAGCGGAGTCCTCGAAGCACCTCGACCGACTCGCCGGCGCGTCACTAACCTCGGGCTGCGTGAACACACGCATGAGAGGTCTGTCGGTCATCGGAATCGCCTGCGACATGGAACGTCTTCACCCCGATTACGCGAACTACGTGAACCAGGGGTTCTATCGGGACGATTGGCCCGCGAACGAAGGCGGGAAGACCGCATCCCTGTACATCGACGCAACTAGGGTCGGCCGGCCCCGCGACGAGGTCGCGCAATAGGCGCACAGATCGACACCGAGCGCCTGACCTTGAGGCCCCTGCGGCTCGCCGACCTCGGACCGATGCACGAGGTCTACGCCGACCGCGAGGTCATGCGCTACGTCGGGTCGGGCGACTCGTTCTCGGAAACGATCGAAGACAGCGAGCGTCGCCTGCGACGGGCGATCGAGCATCACGAGCGACATGGTTTCGGGCTCTGGGCCGTCACGAGTCGCGAGACCGGAACGGTAATGGGCGACGCCGGCCTCATCCTCTATGCCGAGCGCGGGCCCGACATCGAGCTCGCGTATCGGCTCGCGAAGGCGCACTGGGGTCGCGGCTTCGCGACTGAAGCGGCGCGAGCGTGGCTCGAGTTCGGGTTCGGCGAGCTGGACCTCGACCGGATCGTCGCCGTCACGCACGAGGAGAACCTCGCCTCGCTGCGTGTCCTCGGGAAGATCGGAATGCATCCCGAGGGCCGAACAGATTATCGCGGGACGGAGCTCCTCCTCTTCGCGATCGAACGGGATCGGGAGTCGGAGGTCGCCGCCGCGGACTAACGAGAATGGCACCGTTCTCTGACGAATTCGGCTCACATCGCGCGCCACGCGCGCGGGTCGCGGCGTTACGCTCGAGGGTGAGCAGGGGGGCGGGTCGGGACCCGAGTTACTCGCGCGTGACTACGAGTCACGGGCTGAGGAGGCGCCGGTCCGCGATGCAATCGCGCGCCCACTCTTCCACCGTCTCGACGAGCGAGTCGCGCAGCTCGTCGTCGTCCTGCGGAAGGGCGACGCGCACCTGGTGAACCTTCGCCTCGTGCTCGCGGCTGAACTCGTACCGCTGCTCACACACGATCTCGAGCGGCTCGACGTCCGGAAGAAGCGCTTCGGCGAGACGGTCGATCTCGGCGGGCGTCGCCTCACGGCCCGCGAACAGGCCGAAGTTGACGACGAGCTCGGCGCGGTCGTTTACGAAGACGAGCGCGGGATCAGTCATCGTGTCACCGGACGAGGAAGGAGGCCGCAAGACAAGCGAGCCCGAGCGCGAGGAGGTTGACGTCGTCTCCAACGTCGATCGTGAACGCGGCGAGGACGAACAGGACGATCGCGGCAAGCACAAGGATTCGCGATGGCGTGAAGCGCATGCGTGGCCTCTCTCTTGGTTACTCCGCTCTTATCCCTCATGCGGCTCCCAATGGAACATGCGGACGGCAAGTGCCGCTCCGGCCGCGCCCCAGGCGAGCAGGATCCCGACCGCCTTGGCCGCCCCGTCGAGTCCCGCACCGCCGACGAAGGCATCCCGGAGCAGCTCCAGGAGGTAGGTGAGAGGAAGAAACGCCGCGAGCGCCTCGAGGACGCGCGGCATCGCCTCGACCGAGAAGAAGACGCCCGAGATGAACGTTGCAGGCAGGTAGATCGCGTTGACGACGGCAGACGACCCCTCCGCGCTTCGAATCATCCCGGTGAGCGCAAGCCCGAGCGCCGCGAACGAGAGCGACCCGAGCGCGAGCGCGAGGACGAGCGACCCCGGCGCCTGCGGCCAGTCGGCGTCCAGGACGAACCGCCCGACCAGGATCTGCGCGACGACCTCGAGCGCGACCACGATCAGCGTCGAGGTGACCAGTGCGGCGAGGTACACAGGCGTGGGAAGCGGCGTACCGCGGATCCGCTTCAGCACACCGGCCTCGCGCCTGATCACGAGGCTGATAGCGAGGCTCGCAAACGCGGTCGAGACGACGCCGTAGCCGAGCAGACCGGCAAGGAGGTACGTCGTCGCGCCGACAC
>JALZEM010000361.1 GCA_030862005.1 Actinomycetota bacterium
ACTGGAAGGTCCGGCGCGTCTTGATCGAGGAGCGCCGCCGCAAGCTCGAGCGGGCCGCGGTCGCGAGCGAGCTCGTCGGCGACATGATCACCGGGAAACTCCCTTACCGATATCGGTGACGCAACACGTGCGGGTCTTTGTGCCCCGGGACTTCGACCGAAAGAGCTAGGCGCGCGACGGCCGCGGCTTCGGCCACGAGCTGCGCGACCTCGGTCGGGTTGGTCCCGACGCGGACGCCGCTCGCCTCGAGCGCTTCCTTCTTCGCCCGCGCGGTGGCCGACGTGCCCGAGATGATCGCGCCGGCGTGGCCCATCGTCTTCCCGGGTGGCGCCGTGAATTCTGCGATGTAGGCGACGACCGGCTTCGTCATCTCGCGTTTCGATGAACGCGGCGGCCCGATCATGGTGACGCCACGCGGGCGGATGTAGTTGTAGACCCGCAGCATGTCGTGCGCCGGGATGCCTTCGGTGATGCAGATGACGGTGCCGACACGCGCATCGACGGCCTCGTAGATCGCGTCCGCGGCGAAGCTCGCCGGAACGACGACCATCGTCGTGTTCGCCCCGGTCTCGTCGACCGCATGCCGGACGGAGTCGAAGACGGGGATCCCGACGTCCTCGCCCCCTTCCCCGGCGTGACACCCGCCGCGACGTTGGTCCCGTACGCCTTGTTCCATGCCGCGTGGAAGGAGCCTTCGCGGCCGGTGACGCCCTAAACGATGAGGCGCGTCTCCCTGTCGATGACGATCGCCACTAGACCTTCCGGGCCTTGATTACGACCTTCCGGTCGGCCCACTCGCCGTTCGCGTCGAGCCGGCCCGCGAAGAACTCGCGGAGGCGCTCGGCCTCGTCTCCCACGCTTCCCGTGCGCGCGAGCCACGTCTCGAGCGGCCGCCGCGTCTCGAGGATCTCGACGGCCTCGACCCGGAGACCTGCACGCTCGAGGAGCTCGCGCCACTCGCCGTCGGTGTAGCACCGGACATGCGTCGGATCGTGGAGCCGATAGGCCGCTTCCATTTCCTCGCTCTCGTAGAGCGTGTCTTCGATGACGACGCGGTCGCGGGTGACGCGGGCGAGCTCGCGGACAGCCGCCCCGACGTCGCCGAAGTGGTGCGGCGCGATCCGGACGGTCACGACGTCGAACGAGTCGTCCGCGAAGGGAAGGTCCTCGGCTGGGCAGACGACGTCCGGCCGCATTCCCGGCGCCCGATCCGCGGTCACGACCTCGGATCCGGCCTCGCGTAGCCGCCGTGCGACGTGGCCGCCGCCCGTCGCAACGTCCAGCGCACGCACATCCGGTCCCGGTTCCGCCCACGCGATCACGAGGTCGAGGTCCGCGCCGGCCGCGTGCGTCGGGCTCGCACGGTAGCGCTCGGCGCGCTCGCTCCAGATGTCCGTCACCGCGCGACCTCGTCGCAGCGCGTGATCCCGCCGAAGATGTTGAAGAGAATCGATTCCACCTGGTCGTCCCCTGTGATCACCTCGAGCGCGTCCACGACTCCCTGCGCGTCTCCGCCTCCACCGAGGTCGCAGCAGTTCGCGGGGCGACCGCCGACGTGCGCGATCACGTCGAGGGTCGACATCACGAGCCCGGCTCCGTTCCCAAGGATCCCGACTTCGCGGTCGAGCTTGACGTAGGTGCCCTTCGCGCGTGCGGCGCGCTCCTCGGGTGGATACGCATCTAGATCGCGCATGTCCGCGATCGGCGGATGGCGCTCGAGCGCGTTGTCGTCGACCGTGAAATTGAGTCCAGCGCGGGCACCTCGCCTTCTGGCGTCACGATTAGGGGATTGACCTCGCAGAGCATCGCGTCGCACCCGACGAAGGCCTCGTAGAGCTTCCCGATCAGCGCGACCACCTGCCTCTGCTCGTTCGAATCCGTGATGCCCGCCGTGAAAAAGAGCGCGATGTCGAGGCCAAGGATGTCGCGGGCGCGCGATTCGGCGCCCTCAGGTGAGTCGGCGAGCTTGATCCCCCCAGCTTTCCCGCGCCCTCCTGTGAGCACATGCGCCTTGACGACGACCTGCCCTCCCGGCGCTTCGGCGGCGGCTCGCGCTTCCTCGGGTGAGGTCGCGAGCCGACCTTCCGAGACCGGGATGCCGAAGCGCTTGAAGAGCTCCTTCCCCTGATACTCGTAGAGGTCCACCGGCGGGGGAGCCTACCCGCTCGCGCTACAGTCGGTCCCGTGGACGCCATCGCTGTCGAAGGGCTCGAAAAGACGTATCCAAAGGGCATTCGCGCCCTCGACGGCGTGACGTTCACGGTCCGCGAGGGCGAGGTCTTCGGCCTGCTCGGCCCGAATGGCGCCGGCAAGTCGACGACGGTCCGAATCCTCGTCACGTTGACGCAGCCGGACGCGGGCCAGGCCTTCGTAGCGGGTCACGACGCCGTCCGCGAGCCTGCCCTCGTCCGACGGTCGATCGGGTACGTGCCGCAGCGGTCGGGCCTCGATCCGGACGCGACGGGACGCGAGAACCTCGCTCTCCAGGGCCACGTCCACGGACTCGGAGGAGCGAAGCTGCGTGCGCGCGTCGACGAGCTCCTCGAGGTCCTCGGGCTCGGCCATGCGGCCGACCGGATCGTGCGGACCTACTCGGGTGGGATGCGCCGCCGCCTCGACATCGGACTCGGCCTCGTGCACCGGCCGCCGGTGCTCTTTCTCGACGAGCCGACGACCGGACTGGATCCGGAAGCCCGCGCGTCGATGTGGCAGGAGTTCGCGCGCCTCGCCGAGCAGGAGGCGCTGACCGTCCTGCTCACGACGCACTACCTCGAGGAAGCGGACCAGCTCGCCGATCGTCTCGCGATCGTGAGCCGCGGGAAGGTCGTCGTCGAGGGAACGCCCAACGCGCTCAAGCGCGAGCTCCGCGGCGACGCCGTCTCCATCGAGCTCGCCGACGGACGCGGTTCCGACGCTGAAGCAGCCGTGCGGACGCTTGCGGGTGTCCACGAGGCGACCGCGGACGGCAGCGTCCTGCGGACGCGTGTCGACAACGGGGGTACCGCCGTCCCCGGCATCCTCTCGACGCTCGAGGGCCGCGGGATCCCGGTCGCATCCGTCACCGTCTCTCGGCCGTCGCTCGACGATGTTTATCTCCATTACACGGGCCGGGACTTCCACCGCGAAGACGAGGCGGGAGCATGACGGAGACGATCGCCCACAGCTGGTTCATGCTTGGGCGGCACATCCGCGATCTCCTCCGCCAGCCCATCTGGATCGGGACGATGCTGACGACGCCGATGGTCTGGCTGCTCCTCTACAGCCAGCTCTTTCGACGAATCACCGACCTCCCGGGCTTCGAGACCGACTCGTACGTCCAGTTCCTCATGCCGGGAGTCGTCGTCATGACCGCGTTCTTCACGGGCACCTGGAACGGCATGTCGATGATCAACGACCTCGACCGTGGGATCGTCGAGCGCTTTCTCGCAACTCCGGCGCGCCGGAGCTCGCTCGTGCTCGGCCATGTCGCCCAATCGTCTGTGGTCGCCTCGATCGAGGCCGTCATCGTGCTCGGAATCGGCTTTCTGCTCGGGGCACGCATCCACGCGGGCGGCGCCGGGTGGCTCGCGATCCTGGTGACGGCGGCACTCCTGACCGCGTGCTTCGCCGGCCTCTCGAACGCGATCGCGCTCCTCGTCCGGCGGGAGGCGACGATGATCGCGCTCGCAAACTTCATCGCGCTCCCGCTCATGTTCCTGTCGGCGATCCTGATCGCGCCGGAGCTCATGCCGGGCTGGATGCAGGCGGCCGCGCGCTTCAATCCAGTTCACTGGGCCGTCGTGGCGGCGCGCGAGGCGGTCGAGACGGAGACGGACTGGACCTCGATCGGCATTCATATCGGCCTCCTCACCGCCTTTTCCGCGGTGGCGGCGGTGTTCGCTACCTGGGCGTTCCGGGCATATAGGCGAACGCTCTAGACTCGAAGCGACCGAACCTTGAAAGGAGCCGTATGTCAAGCCTGCACGACGACGACATTCAGACCCGCCGGCTGAGCGAGGACAAGCCGCGGTTCGCCGCGGATGACGACACGGACGACCAGGACGTCGACGCGGACGACGCCGACTCGGACGCGGACGACGCCGACGCGTAAGTCCGGCCGCGCGCTCGCCCGCGCGATCGAGCCGCTCACGGCGGCCGAATTCCTCTCGGAGCACTGGGAGCGGAAGCCGTTCGTCGCGTCCCGGCGCGAGTCGGGGCGGTTCGACGACCTTCTCTCCGAAGCCGACGTGGAGGGTCTCGTCTGCTCGACGGGGATCCGCTATCCCGCTTTCCGGCTCGTGAAGGAAGGCGCAAGGATCGATGTCGCCGACTACACCGAGGACATCTCGTGGCGGCCGACGCCTTTCACGGGGACGGCGAACGTCGAGCGGGTGCTCGCTGAGTTCGAAGCGGGCGCGACCATCGTCCTCCAGGGCCTGCATCTGCACTGGCGTCCGCTCGCGGAGTTCTGCCGCGAGCTCGAAGCCGCCCTCGGCCATCCCGTCCAGGCGAACGCCTACTACACGCCGCGGAGCGCGCAGGGCCTTCCGGCCCACCACGACACGCACGACGTCTTCTCGTTGCAGGTCGCGGGCGAGAAGCGGTGGCTCGTGTACGAGCCCGCTCTCGAGCTCCCACTCCAGGATCAGCGCTACCGGCCGGAGCTCGGCGGTCCCGGCGACCCGGTCCACGACGTCACCCTCGGCTCGGGCGACACGCTCTACCTGCCGCGCGGGTGGCTGCACGAAGCGAAGACGTCCGCGACCGACTCGCTCCACATCACGATCGGGGTCAACGTCTACACGTGGCTCGACGCCTTCCGCGCGGCCATGGAGGAGTGTGCGGGCGAGGTCGAGTTCCGGCGCGCGGTTCCGGACGGTGTCGCCGAGCGGCCCGAGGACTTGCTCGAGCACCTGCGCGCCCGTCTCGCCCCGGAAGACGTCGAGCGACGGCGACGCGACCGGTTCGTCAAGGCACGCCGGCCGATCCTCGACGGGCAGCTTCGCCAGCTTCGGGCACTTGAAGAGCTGACG
>JALZEM010000014.1 GCA_030862005.1 Actinomycetota bacterium
ATCTCGACGATGACGTCCTTCGCGTCGTTCGGGTCACGCTCGACGAGCGCGAGCTTGAGCTCCTCTTCGAGGTCCGCCATCCGCGCCTCGTACTCGGGGACGAGCTCGCGAAGCTCGCCGTCGTTGCGCGCGTCCTCGAGGTCCTCACCGAGGGCGCGCCACTCCTGGGCGAGCTTGTACGGCCCTTCGAGGTCTTTCAGGCGCCGCCCCGCCTCGGTGGCCGCGTTCCGGTCCGAGAAGACCGAAGGATCCGACATCCGCTCCTGCGCATCCGCGTAGGAGCGCTCGAGCTCGGAGACGAGATCCTCGATCGCGGCCATACGGCCAGGGTAGCGCTAGGCCATCACCTCGACCTTGCGCTCCTCGGGCGTGATCCGTCCTTCGAGGCGAAGAACCTCGCGGAGCGCCCGGATCGAGACCTCGATCTGGTCGAGGGTCGGCTCGCGGGTCGTGAGGCGCTGAAGCCAGAGCCCCGGCGCGAGAACCGTGCGCAGAACCGGGTGCTGCGGATGCTTTCCGGCGAACTTGATCACCTCGTACGCGATCCCCGCGATCACGGGCAGCAGGAGGATGCGCGAGGCGATCAGCCAGTACCAGACAGGCTGGCCGACGAACGCAAAGACGAAGATCGCGATCACCATCACGTAGAGGAGAAACGCGGTCCCGCAGCGGACGTGGAGGAGGCTGTACCGCTGCACGACCTCCGGCTGGAGCTCGTCGTCCGCCTCGAGCGCGTTGATTGCCTTGTGCTCGGCCGCGTGGTACTGGAAGACCCGCTTGAGGTCCGGCAGGAGGCCGATCAGAAGGAGATAAGCGATGAAGATCGCAACGCGGACGAGACCCTCGACGACCACGAAGGCCGCTGTGCCCTCGATCGGAAGCCAGCTCGTGATCAGGGCGGGCGAGACCTTGAAGAGGAGCAGCGCGAAGCCGATTGCGAGGCCGAAGGCGAAGAGGAGCTGTCCCCGCGTGAGCTCCGTTTCGACGTCGCCATCCTCACCTTCCTCCTGCGCGGCGTAGTTCGCGGAGATTGCGAGCGCGCGAAAGCCGATGGCAAGCGACTCGCCGAGCGCGACGACGCCGCGGATGACCGGAAGGCGGAGCCAGCGGTGGCGCAGGAGGACGGACGCGATCGGCTTGTTGACCTCGGCGATCTCCCCGTCCGGCTTGCGGACCGCGACCGACCAGGCCGACGGGCCGCGCATCATCACGCCTTCAAGGACCGCCTGTCCGCCGATCGGAGCGCGCAAGGCTCGGCGCCCGCTACCGGCGGGTCGCGCCGGCCTTCTCGAGGCGGCGCTGGAACCGCTCTACGCGGCCTCCTGTGTCGAGAAGCTTCTGCTTGCCGGTGTAGAACGGATGACATTCCGAGCAGATCTCGACGTGCAGCTCGCTCTTCGTCGAGCGCGTCTGGAACGTGTTCCCGCACGAGCAGGTGACGTTCGCGAGGACGTACTCGGGATGGATGTCAGCCTTCATTTCCTCTGAGGATAGCAGAGGCAATTTCCGGGGCCACGTTGCCTCCAGAGACAACGGCCACGACCGTTTTTCCTTCGATCTCGGGGATTTTCGCGGCGAGGAGCGCAGCGACGCCGACGGCCCCAGCAGGCTCGACGGCGAGCTTTGCGCGCTCGTAGAGGAAGCGGAACGCGGCGAGGATCTCCGTCTCCGACACCAGGACCAGCTCATCCACGAGCTCGCGGCAGACGACGAGTGTGTTCTCGCCGGCGAACGGCGCATTGAGACCGTCGGCAATCGAGTCCGCGTCGACCGCGACGGGCCGCCCCGCGGCGAGAGCCGCGTCCATCGCGGCCGAGGCTTCGGGCTCGACGCCGATGACGCTCACATCCGGGCGCGCGGTCTTGACCGCCGCGGCGACTCCCGCAATGAGGCCGCCGCCGCCCACCGGGACGAGAATGACTTCGGCGTCGGGACGAGCCTCGAGCGTCTCGAGCCCGAGGCTCCCGTGGCCGGCGATCACGCGGGGATCGTCAAACGGGTGAACGAACACGCGGTCGGACTGCGCACGAAGCGCTTCGAGGCGCTCGAACGCCTCCGCCTTCTCCACGGCCTCGAGGTCGATTCCTGCGCCGTACGCCCGCGTCGCCGCAAGCTTCTGCGCGCTCGCGCCCTGCCACATCACGACCAGGCAGTCGATCCGCTCGAGCGAGGCGCCGTATGCGAGCGCCGCGGCCGCGTTTCCCGCCGAGACCGTGATCACGCCCCGCGCCTTCTCCTCCGCGGACAGCGAAGCGAGCTTCGCCAGCATCCCGCGCGGCTTGAAGGAGCCGGTTCGCTGGAAGAGCTCGGCCTTCAGATACGCCCTCCCTCCGAACGCGTCTCCGAGCGTTGCCGAGGCGAGCAGAGGCGTCCGGTGAAGCCGGTTCCCGATCGAGCGCGAGGCCGCAGCCACGTCGGCCGGCGTCACCGGCACCCGTGTTCGTCTCGTCACGCCTCGTGAAGGTTCCGCCACGTTCCGCTCACCCCGCTTGAACGTTTGCGCGATACGATCCGGCTCGGGGACGCGGCCGGCGGAACCTGGGCGCAGGCGGCGGGGGCGCATCGACAGAGCGGGGACACGCGCCGCTCGAACGAAAGCGTCACATCAAGGTGTACTCGGGGCCGGAGCCGCCTTCGGGTGGCGTGAGCCGACCGCCCTTCGCGGTGATCGCCCCGCACTGCACGCAGTTCGAAGCGGTGACCTCGACGCTGGCCTCGGCGTCGTTCGTCTCGCCGCTCTCCGCGATCTCGTAGACCTGCGCCGGACACATGTGCACCCACGCTTCCGCCACCTCTCGCGGCACCGTGCGCCGGACTCGAATGTGATTGGGCGCGTCGTCACGCGACTTGTTCCCGCTCAGGTAAACGCTCGAGAGCTTGTCGAAGAAGAGCTTTCCGTCCGGCCGCGGGTAGGTGCGGTCGCGCTCGCCGACGAACAGATCGGCATCCGCGTCCGGCTCGAGCGCGAGGTCGCGCGGCGGAAACCGTCCGAGCGAGTTCAGCGCGGCCCCAGCGACGAGCGCGCCACGCGCGAAGCCGTAGCGGAAGGCGGGGCGCATGTTCCGCACACGCTCGAGGTCTCGCCAGATGTAACTCTCGCGGATCGCGTGGTCGTAGGATTCGAGCGCGCCCGGCGTCCAGGCGGTGCTCCCAGGGCGAACCGCCTCGACCGCGGTCTCCGCCGCGAGCATCCCGGAGCGCATGGCGTAGTGGATCCCCTTGAGCGCTGGGACGTTCACGAATCCGGCCGCATCGCCGACGATCATCCCGCCCGGGAAGTGAAAGCGGTCCGGAAGCGCGAGGAACCCGCCCTCAGGGATCGTCTTCGCCCCCCACGCGACGCGCTTGCCCCCCTCGAGGAGCCGCCGGATCCGCGGGTGGCTCTTGAACTCCTGCAGAAGGTCGTGTACGGAAAGCTTCGCGTCGGTGTAGTCGAGCCCGACGACCATCCCGAGCGCGACCATGCTCTCCCCCATCGGGTAGATGAAGCTGCCGCCGAACTCGCGGTATCGCCTCCCGCCCCGGAGCGGCCATCCCATCGTGTGCATCACCCGGGGGAGCGGGTGCTCGACCTCCCAAACCTCCTTGACGCCGAGCGCCCAGACCTGCGGCTTCGACGTCAGCCTGAACCGGCGCAGCGCGACGGTTGTGAGATGGCCCTGGGTTCCTTCGGCGAGGATCGTCACCCGAGCCGCGACGTCGGAGCCTGGCTCGAAGTTCCCGAGCTCCTCGCCCTCACGCCCGCGTCCGCGGTCCCCTGTCCGGACGCCGACGACCCGACCGGCGTCGACCAGCAGCTTCGTCGCCGCCGTCTCGGGGACGAGCGTTACGCCGATCTCCTCCGCCTTCTCGGCCAGCCAGCGGCCAAGCTGGCCGACGGAGGCGATGTAGTTCCCGTGGTTCCACATCGTCGGAGGGGTCGGGATCCGGATCGCGCGCTTGGGCGTCATGTAGTAGAGGCCTTCGCGGATGACGGGGCCGTAGAAGGGCATGTCGTCCGTGTGCATGCCCGGGAAGAGCTGGCGAAGCGCACGCGGATTCACGACGGCGCCGGACAGAAGGTGTGCCCCCGGGGATTTCCCCTTCTCGAGGACGGCGACCGGGACCTCGCCGAGCCGTTCGCGGAGGGCCGGCCGCTCCTCCAGGAGCTGCCCGACGCGTATCGCGGCCGCGAGCCCCGCAGGACCCGCGCCGACGATGAGGATTCCGACGTCGATCCGGTCCTCTGGCGGATCGCTCGGCTCCGTGACGAACTCGTCCGGGTCGAAGGGGGGCGGATGCTCGGAGGCGCGTGTCACGCGGCCTTCCGCTGACGGACGAGCTCCGTCAGCCTCGGAAGGATCTCGTGAAGATCCCCCACGACCGCAAGATCCGAGTACTCGAAGATGGGGGCGTTCGGGTCCTTGTTGATCGCGACGACCGTCCCGGAGCTCTGCATCCCGACCTTGTGCTGAATTGCGCCGGAGATCCCGCAGGCGAGGTAGAGCTTGGGCGAGACCGTTCGGCCGGTTTGCCCTACTTGCGTCGCGTACGGGTACCAACCGGCGTCGACGACCGCCCGCGTCGCGGCGACCGCGCCGCCGAGCGCGTGCGCAAGCTCCTCGAGGAGCGAGAAGTTTTCGGGGCTTCCGAGGCCGCGTCCTCCCGCGACGATGACGTCCGCATCCTCGATCGAAGGGCCGGACCTTTCCTCGTGCGCCTGCTCGAGCATGGCGGCCTTCGTCGACCATTCCTCCACCTCGATCCCGATTTCCTCGACGTCCGCCTGACCGCCGTCGCGGGACGGCTCGAAGGTGCCAGACCGGATCAGAGCGAGGCGCGGCTCGGCCTTCCACCCAACATCGACGAGCACGGAGTCCTGCAACGCAGGACGTTTGCCTACGAGGCGGCCGCTCGAGCGCTCGAGATCGACGAGGTCCCAGTTGAGCCCTGCATCGAGCCGCGCAGCGAGCGCCGCCGCAATGTCGGCCGTGAGCACCGAGGCACCGAAGAGCACCGTGTCGAAGCCGCGGTCGCGTACAAGACGCTCGAGCACGTCCACGCGCGGCTGCGGAAGCGGATCCGCGAGCGCCGCGTCGTCGGCGACGAACACGCGGCTCGCTCCGTACGCGCCCACGGAAGCTGCCATTTCGCTGACGCCGGAGCCGCACAGAACGGCCGCGACGTCGTCGCCCAGCTGAGCCGCCTTCGAGACCACGCCGAGCGCGCCCTTCACCGGCTCGCCTTCGTGGTGCTCGACGTAGACCAGCGTCGGCATGGACTAATGACCCTCTCGATGACATTGGCGCGTCTCCGGCGAGTGCAAGACCAGCCACGGAGCGACGGAGGAACGCCCGGTGCGGGACACGACAGGGCCGGCTGAAGAGGCGGTCCGGCGCAGCCCTGGCGCCGCCAGAGGCATGGAGGATGTTGCCGGGCGCGCCATCAAACGAGCTTTCGGGCGCTCAGGTACTCGAGGATCTTCTCGGCGGCGTCGCCCTCGTCCTCGATCCGCTCCGTCCCGCCGCGCGCGACAGGCTCGCCCAGGGCGTAAACCTCGGTGCGCGCGCCGACCGCGCCCACGTCGTCGCGTGCGACGCCGAGGTCCGCGAGCGAAACGGTCTCTTGCGGCTTCTTCTTCGCGCCCATGATCCCCTTGAGCGACGGGTACCGCGGCTCGTTGATCGCGTCGGAGACCGCGACGACGCACGGAAGCGCTGCCTCGATCACGTCGTAGCCGTACTCGGTCTGCCGTTTCGAACGCGCTTTCGCGTCGGCGATCTCGAGCGTCGCCGCCTGGGAGATCATCGGGAGGTGGAGCCGGTCGGCGAGCGCAGCCC
>JALZEM010000025.1 GCA_030862005.1 Actinomycetota bacterium
CCGAGAATGACTACTCCGCCGGAATCTCCCGGTGGACCATGGTCATGTCGATCCCCTGCTGCTTGCGCAACAGTCTCGACGCGACGTAGATGACGAGCGCCAGGGCATAGAGGCCGAGCACGTACAGGAACCCGTTCTTCGCCGGGTCGCTCAGGTCGATGTTGATCCCGTAGACCGCGTTCGTGACCCACTCGTAGATCGCGAACCCGAGGATCACGAGGAACCCCAGCGCGGCGACCGTGATGACGGGGAGGCCGAGCACCTTGTAGCGAGCGATCGGCGACGCGTTGTAGACGTCGGGCCGCCGCCAGGGGAGGATCGCGGCCGCGATCGCAGAGCCCGCGAAGGTGATGGCGATGACCTCCGTCGACACGAGCGTCCAGTTGTAGAACTCGGCGTTGTAGGCGTAGAAGTACGCGATTGGAATCGAGGGGAGCAACATCAGGAGCAGGGCGACGTAGGGCACACCGTTACGGCTGACCTTCGCCACGCCCTCGGGAAGGATCCGGTCGAACGCCGCCGCGAAGACGACCCTCGTGGAGGAGAGAAAGACGGTGCCGACCCAGCCGAAGAACCAGAGCGATAGGAGCCCGACCAAGATGAACTGCCAGACCGCCCCGTCCATGAGGAAGGCTGCCAGCAATCCCGGATACGGGAAGTACGTCACCGGGACGTCACCCTCGATGTACCCGAATATGGAGCCCCAATACCCGTTGTTCGCGTTGTTGTAGAAGTCCCAGCCGAACGTCTTCGCGAAGAGCAGGAACATGATGGCCGCAAGGACCGTGGTCGCCAAAAGGGCGCCGCCCATCGCGCGGATGTTGTTGCGGTAGTCCGACGCGCCGCGGACCTCGCCGTAGAGCGTCGCGCCCCAGTTCGACCACAGGTTGAAGAAGAGGATGAACGGGATCAGGAGGAAGAGGCCCTTGACGGCTGGGATGTCGGCGACGCCGCCGGTGCCGGCCGCGGCTACCTCGTTCGTCTTCTCGTAGGCGCCTGCCGGCGCCCCGAAGACCTCCTGCGACTGCGAGTTGAAGGCCGAGATGAAATCGGCCTTCGAGTTGATGAGGAGGAGGATGAACATGAACAGCAGGCCGACGAGCCCGCCGTAGAAGCAGATCTTCTGGATCGTCGCGTACGTCCTGATCCCGAGCGAGATGAAGAGGGACGCGAGGAGCGCCGTGATGATCGACGCGACGAAGAGCCCTCTCGGTTCGGAGAAGAAGGTGGCGAAGCCGTCCGCACCCGCGATCAGACCAAGCGGGACGAAGATCTCGACGTTGAGGATGTTCGCGTAGATCGGGACCCAGTGCCAGAGGATGAACCACCAGCCGCACACCGCGAGAACGAACCCGATACCGCCGCCGAGAATGCGGCTCATCCACACGTAGTCGCCTCCCGCACGCGGCATCACCGCGATCAGCGACGCGTAGACGACGACCTGGAAGAGCAGGTAGGCGCCAGAAAGCACGACGGCCCAGAGGAGGCTCCCGTCGGGAATGAAGACGGCGTACGAGAAGATGAACAGGCCGAGCGTGATGAGGTTGATCGAGAAGAACGAGTAGATGAACGCATCCCGAACGGCCCAACCTCGCACGAGGCCCGTCGCGGTTCGGGCAAAGAGCCCTTGGTCCTGACCGTACTTCCCCGCCTCGCCGGCAACTGTCGCCATGCGTTCCTCCTTTACCCGCTCGTGAGAACGAACCTCTTGACCTTCTTGCCGCCCTCCAGGTCGACGACGGCACCGAGTAATTCGCCCTGCTCGTACGAACTTCCTGGGTTGATGCAGAGGGTCCGCCCGATCCGTGCGTTTCCGCGGCACTCGTGGATGTGTCCGTGGAGCGAGAGCGTCGGCTGGTAGCGCTCGATCATTTCTCTGACCGCTTTGGAGCCGACAGGGACGGGGGCACGCCCTGCGTGTTTCAGCCGCATGTCGGCCGTCAGCTCCGGAGCGTCGTCGAGCCCAGAGCCGTACGGCGGACAGTGCAGGTTGAAGATCGTCCGCTCCGGATCCGCCGTCGCTTGCGAGACCACCCGCTCGATCCGCTCGCCCAACTGGGGCTCGTCTTCTTCGCGATACGTATCCCAGGGCGTCCGATTCGACCAGCCCGTGGAGGCGAGCTGGAACCCGTCGATCTCGACGACCCGTCCCTCGGCCAGCTCGACGTTCTTCGCGCGCTGAACGATCTCGTCGACCTCGAATTGGTCGTCGTTACCGGGGCAGACGAAACAGCGAAGGCCACTCCCCTCGAGGCGCTCGTCCGCGAGCCGCATCCATTCCTCGACGCGGCCCAGCATGAGCTCGTGGAAGAGGTTCGTTGCTCGCTCCTCGTCTGATTGCAGCTCGTTGAGCTTCTGCGGCGTCGTTCGGAAGGGGTAGTAGCCGCGTCTGCATACCGCCTGCTCGAACTCCGCCACCTCCTTCTCGCCGTTCAACTCGTGGCGGTTCTCGAGGAGTATCGCGTGCCACCGCTCGTTGCCGTCGTGAACGACCGGGACAAGGGCCTTTCCGGTCATGTCGCCGCCGAGGACGATGACGTCCGCCTCGTAGTGCTTCCCGCTGTTCAGGAACTTGCGCCAGCAGACGTCGGAACCGTGGATGTCGGTCGCGAAGAAAAGGCGCACTGTGCCGGAAAAAATACTCCCACGGCCTCGCGGAAGCCAGCGTGCTGTGACCTTTGGCCGCATGGTCGTGGCGCGCGGCGACGCGGAAAATCGCGACGAATCCGTGTCGCTTTCTTGAGCGGTGACTGTCCCTGGGACAGTCACCGCCGGCCGACACACGACCCGCGGTCGCGCGATAAGCGGCTCGAGCCGAGTGATCAGGGGCCGCCGGCGACCTCCTCGGGGAGCTCGTACCAGCGCTTCCGCTCGCCGATCTTCGCACGGAGCTTCCACCCGCGCGACTTCGGCTCCCGCTCGACCCGCGCGAGCACCGCGTCGATGCGCGAGCGGATCCGCTCCTTCTCTTCGTCGGAGACGTCGTAACGAGCGACGTAGTCGCGGCACGTGGAGAGGTTGGCCGTGATCGTCCGCCACAGCCCCCAGTCCGTTGCGCAGAGCTCCGCGACCCGCGCCGCGTTCACCGTTTCGCCGTCGCTCTCACCGATGTCGTGGCCGTGAACGAGCGCGAGCGCGTCCTTCACGTCCTTCTCGTTCAGCTCCGCGATCTGGAGCTTGGTGAGCAGAAGCTCGGCGAGCGGAAGCGTCACGTCGTCGACCTCGAGTCGATCGCCGACCGGAATCTTGTGCGACATGGAGAACGCGCCGACGAAGACGTCGACCTGGCGCTCGTTGTCGTTGTCGAAGAAGAGGAGCCGCTCCTGGCCGTGGAGCGCATTGAACGCCTTGTGCGGCTCATAGCCGATCTCGCGGAAGAAGACCTGTGTCTTGCCCGACGCACCTTTCGCGGTGACGAAGTCGAGGTCGCCGTACGTCCGCTCGAACGGGGCAGCCAGGGGCCCCGGCGAGCGGAGGCGGATCGCGATGCCGCCGAGGAGACGCAACGGGACGCCGGACGAGCGCGCGAGGTCGAGGACACGTCTTCCCTCGGCGACGATGTCGCGCTGGATCTCGGTCACGGGCGGACCCTAATCGACGCGTAAGCGAAGCCTGAGGTCGGGACGGCCGGATTCGAACCGGCGGCCTCCTGCTCCCAAAGCAGGCGCGCTACCAGGCTGCGCCACGTCCCGCGCACCCGGATCGTAGCGCGAGCGGTCGCCGCTAACCTCCGCCGCCGTGGTCGACGCGCCGTACCCACACGCGCACCGCGGCGACGGCGTCCACCCGCGGCCCCTGTTCGGATACGCGCTCGTCTGGGCCGCGGTCGCCGTCTGGTCGCTGAACGCGACCGTGATGAAAGTCGTCCTCGGCGCGACGGAGATCTCGGCGTACCGCTTCTCGGAGCTCCGTGTGACGGGCGCCACGATCCTCCTCTTCGCCGCGCTAGCGCTGATCCGGCCGGCGACGCTGCGCGTCTCGCGGCGTGAGCTTCCTTTGCTCGCCGCGTTCGGCGTGTGCGGCCTCGCGCTTGGGCAGCTCTTCTACGTCGTCTCGATCGATCACCTCCAGATCGGAGTCGCGCTCATCATCATCTACCTGGCGCCCGTCCTCGTCGCCCTCTGGGCGCGATTTGTCGCACATGAGACCGTGCGCCGGCGGCTCTGGGTTGCGATCGCGTTCAGCCTCGCCGGCCTCGCGCTCGTCGTCGAGGTTTGGTCGGGTATCGCGGTCGACGCCGTCGGCCTCGCGGCCGCCCTCCTGACGGCGCTGACCTTCGTCGTTTACGTCCTGCTGGGCGACCGAGGGCTCCGTAACGGCCGTGACGCGTACTCACTCCTCGCGTGGGGGCTCCTCTTCGGGTCGATCTTCTGGGCGATCGTGCAACCGTGGTGGCTCTTCCCAGCTGAAATCCTCGACCGAGAGGTCTCGCTGCTCGGACGGCTCGAAGCGACGACGGCCCCGGTATGGCTCCTCATCGCCTACGTGATCGTGTTCGGCACGATCATCCCGTTCGGCTTCATCGTCGCCGCGCTCAACTACATCGTGCCGACACGGGTGGCGATCATCGCGACGCTCGAGCCCGTCGGCGCCGCCCTCGTCGCGTTCGCGTGGCTCGGCGAGGAACTGACGACGATCCAGCTCGTCGGCGGAACCCTCGTCCTCGCCGGGGTCGGTCTCGCGCAGACGGCCCGCGCCGCCCCGCGCCGCGATACGGGCTAGGTCTCGAAGAGGGCGCGGAGCTCGGCGATCTTCTCCGCGCGCACGTCATCGCGCTCGCCGCGCTCGACTGCCGCCACGACCTGGCGTACGAGCGCCGCGAGCTCGACGGGATTGAAGGGCTTCGTCACGTACTCGAGGCCGCCGAGATCGATCCCGCGGGCGCGGTCGCGAACGTCGGCGCGGGCGGTCAGGAAAACGATCGGGATGCTGCTTGTGGCGTCGTCCTTCAACAACGTCTCCGCGACTTCCCATCCATCCAGGCCAGGCATCATGACGTCGAGGAGAATCGCGTCCGGGGCCTCCGAGTGCGCGAGCTCGAGCCCGCTCCTCCCGTCCGCGGCCTCGACGACCTCCAACCCCTCGGCCTCGAGGTTTACACGGCAGAGAAGGCGGATCGGCGCCTCGTCGTCGATGACGAGGACCTTCATGGTCGGCCCGCCGCGCCCACGGCTTCGGCCGGCTCGACCACGGACTTCGCCATCGGGAGCTCGAAGAAGAAGCTCGAACCCTGTCCCTCCTCGGACTCGACCCAGATCCGCCCACGCATCGCGGCGATCAGCCCCCGAGCGAGGAAAAGCCCGAGGCCGGTCCCGTGCGCGGCTGCGTCGGGGCCGCTGTTTGCCCGGTAGAACTTCGTGAAGATCCGATGCTGGTCGGCACGCGGAATGCCGATCCCCTCGTCCACGATGCGCACCTCGACAGTCTCGGACTTCCGCCGGCCGGATACGGTGACCGTTCCACCCTCAGGAGAGAACTTTACGGCGTTGTCGACAAGGTGCTCGACGACGTCCGCGAGCTTTTGCGCGTCCGCCTCCGCATAGAGCGACTCGTCCGGGACGTCGACCACGAACCGGTGCGCCCCGTCGGCGCTCGCTGCGAGGCGCTCCACCGTCTCGCTCACGACGTCCGAGACGTTCGTCGGCGCAACCGCAAGGCCGAGCGTCCCCGCCTCCAGCCGTGCGACGTTGAGAAGGTCGTCCACGATCCGGATCAGCCGCTCGGATTCGGATGCGATATAGCCGAGAAACGTCGAGCGCTCCTCCTCGTGGAAGGCGACGTCGCTTCGGAGCAACGTCTCGGCGAACCCGTAGATCGACGTGAGCGGAGTGCGAAGCTCGTGCGAGACCGTCGAGACGAAGTCCGACTTCATCTGCTCGACGACGCGCTCGCCCGAGACGTCCCGGAACGCGAAGATCCGCCCTGCCACCGCCCCCGCCGGATCGCGCATGACGGCCTCGGTCACCGATAGCCACACCTCCTTGCCGCCGCGGAGGATCGAGACCTCGCGCTTGCCCGGCCGCTCGCCCTCCTCGCCGGCGAGCTCACGCTGCAGCGCTTCACTCACGCGCCGACCGACCGCTTCACTCGCGGGAACACCCGTGATCTCCTCGGCAGCCGCGTTCCAGAGCACGATCCGGTCCTCGCGGTCGACCGCGACGATCCCGTCCGCGATGTTCGAGAGGATCGCCCCGCTTCGTTCCTTCTCCTCTGCGACGCGTTCGTAGAGCTCCGCGTTCGAGAGCGCAGCCGATGCGACCGCCGCCAGCGCGACGAGCGCCTGAAGCTCGTCCTCCCTCCAGGTTCGAGCGCTCGTCGCGTACACGCCGAGGACGCCGTGAAGACCGCCGCCGTGGGCGATCATCGGGACGGCGAGGCACGCGGACATCCCCTTCGCGAGCAGCGGGTCCGCTCGCACAATATGCGGCGCCGCGTTCGCGTCCTCGACGCGCGCGGGGGCGCGTGACTGAATGAGCTGGCCGAGGAGCCCGGCGCCGGAACTCGAACGCGTTGCGATGAGCCCGGCCGCCACGGCCCCGGCGGTTGCGCGAACGACCAGCTCCTCTCCTTCGAGCAGACCGATCGTGGCCGCGTCCGCCTCGAGGAGGTCTACCGCCTCGGCGACGACCTCCTCGAGGACGAGCGAGCGCTCGAGGCTCGTCGCAAGACGCGCTCCGACCGTTGCGAGGCGCTGCGAAAGGTCGCGGGCCCGACGCTCGGTCTCGAAGAGCTCGCTTCGCTCGAGGGCGCCCCGCGCGGCCCGGCTGAGGTGGCGCGCGAGGGTGAGGTCATCGTCGGAAAACGTGCGCTCGAACCGAAAGAGAACGACGACCGCGTCGTTCTCGGCACCGCTCGCCGCGACGGGCGCACTCAGGAGCGATTGGAAGCCGTGCTCTCGGAGAAGGGCGCGCGTCGCGTCGTCGAAGCGATCGTCGTCTTCCAGGCCGCCGGACGAGACGATTCGTTCGTCGCGGGCGGCCATGAAGAACGGGGTCGCAGCCCGCGGGAGACCTTCCTCGAGACGCGCGGCAAGGTCCGGCGGCAGCTCGTACGCGCCCGCCAGCGTGAGTCCGTCGCCGTTCGGCTGAAGGACGACGGCTGCGTCTCCTCCGAGCGCCTCGGCGGCGGCCTGCGCGAGGGCGTCGAACGTCTCGGACAGCGAGAGCGGCGATCCGAGCACCTCCGCGACGCGGTAGAAGCCCTGCTGGATCCGGGCCTGGCGCTCCCGCTCCTCGAAGCTCTCGGCGTTGTGGGAGGCGAGGGAGGCGAAGCGTGCAAAGGCGTCCAGAAGCTCGAGCTCGGACGAGTCGAAGCGGCCGGGCTGGCGCGACAACGCGCCGAGAACGCCGCGCACCTCGCCGAGCCACGTCATCGGGGCGACCATGACGTCCTCGAAATCGGCGAAGTTCCCGCTCGGCGGAGGGTCCTCCCTCCGGGCCCAGTCGCGCTTGAGGACCGGCTTCCCCGTCTCGATCGCCCGCGCGTGCGTGCCCATCGGAGCGATCTCGCGGCCCAGCTCCTCGTCCTTGGGAAGACCGGTCACGGCACGGCAGCGGAGCACGTTTCGCCCCGGCTCGAACATCCAGCAATCGGCAGCGTCCGCCTCGACGAGCGCCGCCATCTCGTTGACGAGGCGGCTCAGGACGGACTCGAACCGAAGGTCGCTCGTAACGACGTGCGCCGCCTTCAGGAGCGCGGCCTGCTGGCCCAGCCGTCGCGCGTCCTCCTGGAGAAGCCTCGCCGTATGGATCGCGAGGCCGGCCTCGCCCGCGATGGACTCGGCGAACGAGATGTCCGTCGCCGCCCACGGTCCCGCCGCCGATCGGTGGATCGCGAAGACGCCGATGATTCGGTCGAAGATGACGATCGGCGTCGCGATGACGGCTCGCGAACCGAGCGCAAGGAGCGTCTCCCGGTCGCCCAACGTCGAATCATTCAGCTCCGCGGCGGTCTCGACGTCTGCGATCGCAACCGTGCGGTTCTCGCGGACGGCGAGACTCGAGACCGGAAGCCGGTCGGCCGACGTCCCGATGGGCTCGAGGCCCGGCGCGTGCCACTCGGCGCGAACGGGCATCGACTGCCCCGGAGTCCCGAGACGGATGAAGCAGCGGCCTACCCTGAGGGCACGGCCCGTCTCCGAGACGGCGATCTGGAGGAGGTTGTCGAGATCGAGCTCCGACCGAACCTTCCGAGCGATCTCCGAAACTACGCGCTCACGCTCGAGCGCGGCCTCGAGGGCGGTTGCCGAGCGAGTCCGCTCTAACGCGAGCGCCGCTTCGTTCGCAAGCTGCTGCATGAGCTCGAGATCGGCGGGAGCGAAGAAGCGACGCTCGGTGAGCGACACGACGACGAGCACGCCCGCCACCCGCCCCTCCGAGATCAGCGGGACGAAGGCCGCGCTCTTAGCGCCGACAGCCGTCGCGAGGCGCCGGTTGATGTTCGGCGCAGATTCGACGTCGTAGACGGCGTAAGCAATTCGTTCCCGCGCCACCGTGGCGATGCCGCCCGGCTCACGCTCGAGATCGACCGAGACGCCACGCCACCACGACTCGTCCATACCGCGGGCCGCGAATCCGGTTGCCCGCTCCGCATCCTCGTCGACGAGGGCGAGAAGCACGGCTTCGACGCCCGGTAGCGTCTCGATCTCGTCGAAGAGGTGCAATGCGGCCTCCGCCGCTCCACCTGAGTGTGAGAGCGCGGTCGAGAGGCGGCCGAGCGCATCCGTGTCGCGCCTCGTCTCGCTCGCCCGTTCCTCCGCATCGCGCGACCGCGTCCGCGTCTTCTCGAGCAGCGTGCGCTGCCGACGCGCGAGGAGCAAGAAGACGGCAGCTGCAGCCAGCGCCAGCGCGACCGCGACAAATGCCCACGCCGCGACCTCGCCGAGGGGGAGGACAGCGGCGAGCACGCTCATGCGGCTCTAACCCGGAACTTCGTCACTGGGCATTCTGATGATAGGAACCCCTCGGCCGCCGCGTCGACCCGCTTCGTCGTCCTTTTGGCCGCCAAGGCCGTTGCAAGACCGAAAAATAGGCCCATCGGCCTATTGGAATCTCTCGCGCCGCTCGCTAGGTTCTACGCCACTGGGCGATGCAAGCCGCGGCGGCGTCCTGGCCGGATAAGCCGCGGCGAGCGATGTGGAGGGCCCGCCGCGACACCCCCCAGCGGCGGGCTCTCCGCTATGAGAGGGCTCTCCGCCCCCTCATAGACCCCCGTGGCAGGCTGCTTCAGGGGCCCGGCATGTCGGGCTCGTCCGTACCGAATACGATGACGGTGATGGTGAAGCGAATTCTCCTCGCGTCGCCGCGCGGCTACTGCGCGGGCGTTGAACGCGCCGTGGACACGGTCGAACAGGCGCTCGATCTCTGGGGTGCTCCTGTCTACGTCCGCAAGCAGATCGTCCACAACGCGCACGTCGTCCGCGAGCTCGAGCAGCGCGGTGCGATCTTCGTCGACAGCGAGATGGAGATCCCTCCCGGCTCGACCGTGGTGTTCTCGGCGCACGGCGTCGCGCCCGCGGTCCACGAGAACGCGCGGCGCCTCGAGTTGAAGGCGATCGACGCGACGTGCCCGCTCGTCACGAAGGTTCATTCGGAGGCGCGTCACTATGCCGCGAAGGGCTACAGCATCCTGCTCATCGGCCACGCGGGCCACGAGGAGGTCGAGGGGACGATGGGTGAGGCCCCCGACTCGATCATCCTCGTCGAGTCCATCGAGCAAGCAGAACGCCTCGAACCTCCCCAGACCGACCGGCTCGCCTACATCACGCAGACGACGCTCTCCGTGGATGAGACGAACGAGATCGTCGACGTTCTGCGCCGGCGCTTCCCGCACATCGTTGCGCCGAAGAAGGACGACATCTGCTACGCGACGACGAACCGCCAGCGCGCCGTGAAGGCGATGCTGTCGGAGGTCGATCTTCTCCTCGTCATCGGCTCGCGGAACAGCTCGAACTCGAACCGGCTTGTGGAGGTCGCGCGCGCCACGGGCGTGCCGTCGTACCTGATCGACGACGAGACCGAGATCGACGAGAGCTGGCTCCACGGCACCGAAACCGTCGGCATCACGTCGGGCGCATCCGCCCCCGAGACGCTCGTCCGTCGGGTCCTTGCCTGGTTCGCCGACCGCGGCGTCGAGGACGTCGGGGCCCACGCCGAGGAGCTCGAGGACGTCACGTTCAAGCTCCCGGTCGAGATCCGCCGCCACGCCGCGGCGTAGCGGCTACGGCTCACAAGGCCTTCTCGTAGGTGTCGCTCCGCTTCGCGACCTGCATTCCCGCCCGCTCGTACAGTCGTACCGCTCCGGTCAGGCTCTCCGCGTCCACGTCGAGCGCGGCGCGCGTCATGCCGCGCGCGCGGAACGTGAGGAAGGCGTGGCGAAGGAGCGCGAGGCCGAGGCCTTGCCGCCGCCACGCCCGCCGGACGCCGAGCACCTCGACGTAGCCGAACGCGGGATCGCCCGACGGGTGTTCGCGACAGAGGCAGAGCCCGGCGATTGCACCGCGCTTCTCCGCGAGGAACCAGAGTGACGCGTCGAACCCCGGTCGCCCCAGATGCTCGACATGCCACTGCGGGAACGGCTCGTACGCATGCTCCCACGCATCCTCGAACGCCGCCATGTGCGCCTCGTGCACCCGCTCGTCGTCTTCGCCCTGCACGAACGCGCG
>JALZEM010000027.1 GCA_030862005.1 Actinomycetota bacterium
CGGCCCGACAGGCCGACGAGGACGAGCTCTGCGTCGAGCTCGAGCGCGCGCGCGAGCGCGTGTGCGGGTTCCAGTGCCGGGATGATCCCTTCTCGCTCCGTCAGCAGCCGGAATGCTGCAAGCGCCTCCTCGTCCGTCGCGGGCACGTACTCCGCGCGTCCGGAGTCGCGCAGGAACGCATGCTCGGGGCCGACCCCCGGATAGTCGAGCCCGGCGGAGATCGAGTGCGCATCGACGATCTGGCCGTCGTCGTCCGCGAGAAGCGAGGAACGCGATCCGTGGAGGACGCCCGGCCGCCCCCTTCCGAGGCTTGCCGCTCCCGCGGCCTCGACCCCGATCAGGCGGACATCGGAATCGTCCACGAATGCCGCGAAAAGGCCGATCGCGTTCGAACCGCCTCCGACACAGGCAACCACGGCGCTCGGAAGCCTTCTCTCGGCCTCGATTATCTGCTCGCGCGCCTCGCGGCCGATCACCGCCTGAAGCTCCCGCACGATCTCGGGGTACGGGTGCGGTCCCACACAGGACCCGATCATGTAGTGGGTCGTCTCGACGTTCGTGATCCAGTCGCGGATCGCTTCGCTCGTCGCTTCCTTCAGCGTCCTCGTTCCGAAGTCGACCGGGTGGACCTCTGCACCCAGGAGGTGCATGCGCTCGACGTTCGGCCGCTGGCGCCGCATGTCTTCCGATCCCATGAAGATCACGCACTCGAGGCCGAAGCGAGCGCAGACGGTCGCGGCCGCGACACCGTGCTGCCCCGCGCCCGTCTCGGCGACGATGCGCGTCTTGCCGAGGCGCCGAGCGACGAGTGCCTGGCCGATGGCGTTGTTGATCTTGTGCGCGCCGGTATGGCAGAGATCCTCGCGCTTCAGGTAGATGCGCTTGTCATCCCTGAGGCGGTCCGCACGATAGAGCGGCGTGGGCCGGCCGACGTACGTGCGCTGAAGGTGCTCGAGCTCGAGCCGGAACGCCGGGTCTCCCCCGATCTCGCTCCACCCCCGCTCGAGCTCATCGAGGGCCGGAACGAGCGTCTCGGGGACGTAGCGTCCGCCGTACGGGCCATAGCGGCCGAGCTCGGCCACGCTCACCGCGCGGCCTCCACGAAGGCATGAATGCGCTCGTGATCCTTGATTCCCGGCGCGGCTTCGAGGCTCCGGCTCGCGTCGACGCACCACGGGCGCACCGCTTCGATCGCAGCGGCGACGTTCTCGGGCGAAAGCCCGCCGGCGAGGACGACGCGTCCGTCCGCGCTCGCGGCCCGCCGCCAGTGCGAGGCGTCGTCGGCGAGCCAGGGGAGGTCGAAGACCTGCGCGACCGTCTCGCCGTCTCGGAGGAGCGCGCCGTTCCGAGCGCGATGACCGTTCTGCTCGGCGTAGAGCTGAATCAGGTCGGTCCCAACATCCTCGGGCTCGCCGACGAACACACCCACGGACAGCATCGTGTCCGGGACAGCGAGCGGAGCCTCGGCGCGGCGAGGGCTCTCCGCGAGCACGAACCCCGCAAAGTCGGCGCCCGCCTCGGCCGCCGCCTCGACGTCCTCCGGCCGCGTCAGGCCGCACACCTTGACGAGCGGCCGCGAGACGAGCTCGGCGAGTTTCGCGCCGGGATCGCGGGCCCGCATCAGCGTCGAGCCGACGAGGACGGCGTCCGCGCCCGCGACCTCGGCAGCGGCGGCTTGCGCCCGGCTCTCGATCCCGCTCTCGGCGACGATGACGCGGTCGCGCGGCGCGCGCCCGACGAGCTCGAGTTGGGCGCGCCGGTCGATCCGGAACGTAGAGAGGTCGCGGGCGTTGACGCCGATCACCTCGGCTTCGAGTCCGAGAGCACGTTCCAGCTCGCTTGCATCGTGAGCCTCCACGAGCGTCTCGACGCCGAGCTCGCGTGCGTACGAGATCAGCGCCGCGGCACGAAGGTCGTCGACGTCGCGCAGGAGAATGAGGACCGCGTCTGCACCCGCAACCTTCGCCTCGAGCAGCTCGAGCTCCTCGGTGAAGAATCCTTTTGCGAGGAGCGGCGCCGTTGTCGCCGCTCTTGCGGCCCTGAGATCGTCGAGCG
>JALZEM010000054.1 GCA_030862005.1 Actinomycetota bacterium
CTACGGGCGGCCGAGCGACCGCCCCGTCGCGCATGACCCGCACGCACGTCGCTCCTCCGCCGTTCGATGCGTCCTGCGGATGCTGTTCGCTTGCAGTCACTCCTGGCTGGGCAACCGGCCGGCGCCCCGATCGCGGCCGTCCATTCGGTGAACGACACGATCGCCGGGTTTGGCGCGAACGACACGCGCGGCCGCGACCTTGCAATCGGTCTAGGGCGGCCCGTTCACCGCGACGGGGCCCATTAGCCCGACTGGGAAGTCCCCAAGCGGGGAACCACCTCTGGCAGGTGGAGCGCCAACCGAACGAGGCAGAGCTCGAGCGTGCGCGCGACCGCGCGCGCACTGACGCACGCGCGAGGGTCGAGGACGAGGCCGAACGACCGGCCGTCGACGAACCGATCGTGGAGAACGCCGGTGCATACGAGTTCGCGCCCGAGGCCGTGCGCGCGGAGTACGCCCGCGTCTACGAGGAGACGCTGCGGACGCTTCGACGGCGTTAGCGAACCGCCGAGATCGCGATCGCCACGGCCACCGCGACGAGGACGACGCCGATCGCGCGCCGGAGTGCTCGCTCCGAGAGCCGACCCGTCAGTCGCGCTCCGAGCCAGGCACCGGGCAAGGCGCCGCCAAGGCTCGCCGCGAGAACGGCCCACTCGACCTCCGCCTGTGCGAGATGGCCGAGAAAGCCGAACACCCCGAGGAAGAACCCGACGACGAGGTTCGTGCCGACGGCTCGGTGAGCGCTGAGACCCGATCCGCGGATCAGGGCGGGGAGGCGAAGGGTTCCGAGGATGAGCCCGACCGCGCCGCCGAGAAGCCCGATGAGGGCGCCGGCGACGGCCGCGGTGGCGCGCGGGCGGCGGCCCGAACCGGGTTGCGCCCGACGCCCAAAGAGGAGGTCGAGCCCGCTCCAGGCGAGGACGGCCGCGATCAGCCCGAGCAGGAGACCTCTCGAGACGACGTGTGCGAAGTAGCCGCCCGCGAATGCGGCCGCGACCGACGGCGGGGTCATCCACCGGACAAGCGACCAGTCGACGCGGCCTGCGCGCGCGTGCGTCAGCCCCCCGGCGAGCGCGGCGGCGGCGCTGACGGCGATGTTCGTTCCCGCCGCGGCACCGGGGCTCCCCGAAACGAGCAAGATGACCGGAAGACGCAGGCTGCCGAGGACGAGCCCGACGGCCGAGCCGAGAGCTCCCGCGGCGAACGAGCCGCCAACGGCGACACTGAGCTCGAGCGAGCTCAGTGTCGTCTTTCCCGGTTGTGGGGCAACGCCGGGCGTGCGAGACGAGCGTGCCGTGGCTCGTGCGCAAAAGGCATCGTGCAGCCCGCGGTCCTAGACGCCTCCGGAGCCCGGCTCCGCCGCGCGGGAGGAGCGCCGACCGGAGGTACGACGATCTAGCGCGTGCTGCCGGGCTTCCAGAGAGTCTCTCCTGTGCCGGCATTCGCGGACCGCGCGAGAATGAAGAGGAGGTCGGAGAGCCGGTTCAGATATGCGACCGCTGCGGGGTTCACGCGCTCGCTGGCGGCCAGAGCGACCACGAGTCGCTCGGCTCGGCGGCACACGGCCCGGGCGACGTGAAGGTGCGCCGCCGCCTCTGCGCCGCCCGGGAGAACGAAGCTCCGAAGCGGCTCCAGCCGCTTGTTCACGAGGTCGCAGAGCTCCTCGAGCCGTGCCACCTGGTCGTTCGAGACGCGCAGGCGCTCGCGGCGGTCGTCGAGCGGCACCGACAGGTCGGCCCCGAGGTCGAAGAGATCGTTCTGGATCCGCTCGAGCCACGGGCGAAACTCGTCCGGGAGACCGGACGAGAGCGCGACGCCGACGAACGAGTTGAGCTCGTCGACGGTCCCGTAGGCCTCGATCCGCGGGTCGGACTTGGGGACACGCGTCCCGTCACCGAGGCTCGTCTCCCCCGCATCGCCCGCACGCGTGTAGATGCGCGTCAGGCGGACGGGCTCGTCTCGCCGGCGCGTCATGCGGGCGTCGGAACGCCGCGCTCGACGAGGCCGAGGATCGACCGCGCAATCACGAGCCGCTGGATCTCGCTCGTGCCCTCGTAGATCTCGGTGATCTTGGCGTCACTGTAGTAGCGCTCGGCCGGGAATTCCTTGGTATAGCCGTATCCGCCAAGGATCTGAATCGCCTCCCCGGTTTGGCGGCGGGCGACGCCGGAGGCATACAGCTTCGCCTTCGCTCCGACCTCACCGTGCGGCTCACCGCGATCGCGGAGCCACGCGGCGCGGTAGACGAGGAGCCGCGCAGCATCGATCTCCGTCGCCATGTCGGCGAGCTTCCACTGGATCGCCTGAAAGTCCGCGATCCGCTGCCCGAACTGCCGGCGCTCCAGCGCGTACCCGCGCGCGAGCTCGTATGCCGCCTGCGCGATCCCGAGCGCCTGCGCGGCAATCCCGATCCGACCGCTGTCGAGCGTCGCCATCGCGATGCGAAAGCCCTTCCCCTCCTCGCCGAGAAGGCGTTCGCGCGGCGCGAACGCTCCTTCGAGCACGAGATCCGTCGTCGAGCTCGAGTGGAGGCCGAGCTTTGAGTGCTCCCCGGTCGGGCTAACGCCGTCGGCGTCGCCGTCGAGGACGAAGCACGAGATCCTGGCGCCGGTCCGCGCGAACACGAGGAACGTCCCCGCGTGCGCGCCGTTCGTCGTCCATTGCTTGACTCCCGTGATGCGCCAGCCCGTTCCGTCCGTCTCCGCGCGCGCTCGCAGCGACGCGGCGTCGGACCCCGACCCGGCTTCGGTCAGCGCGAAGGCGCCGATTCGCTCGCCGCGCGCGAGCGGCGGGACGAGCTCGTCCTTCTGCTCGTCAGTCCCAAAGTTGACGATCGGAAGCGTCGTCGCGCTCGTGTGCACGGCGACGGTCACGCCCACGCCCGCGTCCGCCCGGGACAGCTCCTCGAGCACGAGGATGTAGGAGAGGAAGTCCGCGCCGGCTCCACCGAGCTCCTCCGGAATGCACACGGCCATCAGCCCGAGCTCGCCCAGCCGGTCGAAGAGCTCGCGCGGGAAACGATGCTCGCGGTCCCAAGCCGCGGCGTGCGGCTCGATCTCAGCCTCGGAGAGCTCGCGGGCGAGTGCCTGGATCTCCCGCTGCTCCGCCGAGAGCTCGAAATCCATCGCCGCGGCGAGTATAGATGCGGCTTCGCCTGTACTCGGGCGCGGCGACCGCTGGCGTGTTCGGCGGGACGTTTCTGCACCCGTCGGCGCGGAACTCGGCGCACTCGGCTTCCCACCTGCGGGTTCTTCCGCGATACGCTGACCGCGAGGGGTACCTACTGGGGTCCCCCGGGGGCAACTCGCGCGCGGCGAGGACGTCTCCGCGGCGGTCGTTCAGGCGGCTGCGGCGACGTCGCGCGAGATCTCGCGCAGCTGGAGCTCGCGCTCGCGAAATGCGTCCACGACGTCTGGATCGAACTGGTGGCCGGCTTCGCGCACGATCTCCTCGCGCGCCGCCGCCCAGCTCCGCGCCGGGCGGTACGGCCGGTTGCTCGTCATTGCGTCGAGCGCGTCGGCGACGGCGAACGTGCGGGCGCTTAGCGGAATATCCGTGCCATCGAGCCCGTCGGGATAGCCACGGCCGTCCCAGCGCTCGTGATGGTGGCGGACGACCTTCAGACCTTCGCCGCGCAGGAACGCGACCCCGCCGAGGACTTGCTCGCCGAGGATCGTGTGCGTGCGCATCAGTCGCTCCTCGGCCGTGCTCAGCGGCCGCGGCTTCTGAAGAATGTGGTCGGGAATCCCGATCTTCCCGACGTCGTGGAGCAGGAAGCCGTACTGCGTGCTCTGGTCGTTCGCGAGCGCCGATTCGACCGCGGTTGCGAGCTCGATCGCGTATCGCTGGACGCGCTGCGAGTGCGCGCGGGTGCCCGTATCCTTCGACTCGAGCGCGCTCGCGAGCGCGGAGACCGTCTCCTGGTAGGCCTTCTGGAGAGAACCCGCTGCGCGCGCTCGATCTCGAGGAGGTGACGGAGGTCGCGCGCGTAGAGCAGGAGCTGCTCTTCGGGCTCCCTCTTCTTCGTCGCCCGAAACGGGATCCCGTAAAGCCCACCCGCGAGCCGTTCGACGACGCCGAGGAGCTCAAGCGGACTGAAGGGCTTCCGGACGAGGGCGTCCGCGCCGGCCGCGTCGCCGTCCGTCTGTGTGCTGTGGTCGGCACCCGTCAAGAGGACGATCGGGATGTCCCGCGTCCTCGCGCGTGCCTTGAGCTGGCGGCAGTACATGAGGCCGTCCACGCCCGGCATGCTGATGTCGAGGAGGATCGCATCGGGTCGCGATCCTTCGAGGATCCCGTCCGCCTCGGTCGCGCTCTCCGCCTCGTCCACGACGATGTCGACCACCTCGAACGTCGTCCGAACGAGGGCTCGAAGCGCGGGATCGTCGTCTACGAGTAAGAGACGCAACCGTCTGACCTGCCTCTCATCGAGGTTGGGTTCTTATCGGGTCGACCCCGGATTTCCTTTAGGGGGCCGCCGCAGAACCCGGTTAATAGATATAGAAACCGGCGCCGTTCTTGCGGCCTAGCCGACCGGCCGCCACGTGTTGTCGGAAGAGCGGGCACGGCTCGTACCTCGGGTCGCCGAGGCCCTCATGGAGAACATCCATGATCGCGACGCAGGTGTCGAGACCGATCAGGTCGGCCAGGCGGAGGGGGCCCATCGGATGGTTGAACCCGAGTCTCGCGATCGTATCGATCGCCTCCGCCTCGGCCACGCCGTCCTGGAGCGCGTAGGCCGCCTCGTTGATGTATGGCATCAGGATCCGGTTCGACACAAAACCTGGGAAGTCGTTCGCCTCGGCCGGCGTCTTCCCGAGCTCCTCGGCCAACTCAGCGACGGCGCGTGCGGTCTCCGCGGACGTCGCGGGCGTCCGGACGACCTCGACGAGCTTCATGACAGGAACCGGATTGAAGAAGTGCATCCCGATGACGCGGTCGGGGCGGCCGGTCGCCGCGGCGAGCGAAGCGATCGGGATCGAGGACGTATTGGACGCAAGGATCGCCTCCGGCGCGAGCGTCTCGTCGGCTCGCTGGAAGACGTCCGCCTTGACCGCGGCGTCCTCGACGACGGCCTCGATCATGAGGTCGGCCTCGACTAGATCCTCGACGGGCTCGACGCGTGCCGTCGTTGCCGCGGGATCGACCGCTTCACCCTTTTCCGCCAGCTTCTCTAGGCTCGCGCGCATCCCCGCGAGCGCACGCCCGGCGGCGCCGGGAGCCGCGTCGTGAAGCGAGACGCGACGGCCGGACGCGGCCACGACCTGCGCGATCCCACCGCCCATCTGACCTGCGCCCACGACGAGGACGTGGTCGAACACGCGAGCAGTGTAGGCGCGCGACCTGCCTCAACTCGCAGGGACCGCTGAGGCGCGACGCTCGGCCGTCCGCGGTTGAAGCGCGCTGACGCGACGCCCCTGGCCGCTGCGGCGTACTGCCACATTCCGGCGCACCGATTGGCACAGTGGGGACTGTCCCTGGGACAGTCCCCAGGTTGCACGGGGAGCTCGTCCCGTGCTACGCGGCCCGGCACGTTTGGCGCGCACGCCGCGGCGGCGAGCCGGCCACGCGCCTCGATCTCGGGGCTAGACCTCGATCAGGAGAGCGTCGCCCTGCCCGCCGCCGGAGCAGATCGCCGCGAGCCCGAGCCCGCCGCCGTTCCGGCGGAGCTCGTAGATCATCGTGGAGAGGATCCGTGCGCCGGAGGCTCCGATCGGATGACCGAGCGCCACGGCGCCCCCGTTCACGTTCACCCGTTCCGGGTCGGCGCCGAGCATCTTCGTCGAGTTCAGGACGACCGAGGAGAACGCCTCGTTGAGCTCGACGCGCTCGACATCGTCGATCGTCTTCCCGGCCTTCTCGAGCGCGCGCGTCCCTGCGAGGGCTGGGGTTCGTGCGAGGTATGCGAAATCGTCGGCGACGTAGGCCTGCGCAACGATCGTCGCGAGGACCTCGAGCCCGCGTCTGCGGGCGAACTCCTCGCTCGTGACGACGAGTGCGCCCGCGCCGTCGTTCACGCCCGGCGCGTTCCCCGCGGTCGTCGTTCCCTCGGGATCGAAAACGGGCTTCAACGCCGCGAGCCGCTCGAGCGACGTATCTCGCCGCGGGCCTTCGTCGACCGCGACGTCACCGACGGGAACGACCTCCTCCTGGAAGAGCCCGTTCTCGATCGCGTGGACGGCGCGCTCGTGCGACCGGAGGGCCCACGCGTCCTGGTCCTCGCGCGAGATCCCGAGCTCGCGCGAGACAAAGGAGGCCTGCTGGATCATGTGGCGCTCGTCGAACGTCGACGTCAGCCCGTCGTGCACCATCGAGTCGACGATCACGCCGTCGCCGAGGCGGTAGCCGAAGCGCGCCTGCTTGAGGAGGTAGGGGGCGTTGGACATCGACTCCATGCCGCCCGCGACGATCACGCTGTGATCGCCCGAGCGGATCATCTGGTCGGCCGTCTCGACTGCGCGAATGCTCGACGCGCATACCTTGTTGACCGTGTCCGAACCGATTTCGATCGGAAGACCCGCGCCGATCGACGCCTGGCGCGACGGAGCCTGGCCCGCCCCCGCCTGGAGCACCTGCCCCATGATCACGTACTCGACCTCTTCGTTCGCCACGTCCACGCGGTCGAGCGCTCCGCGGATCGCGATCGCTCCGAGCCGCGGAGCCT
>JALZEM010000073.1 GCA_030862005.1 Actinomycetota bacterium
AACTCGTTGACGTCGCGCGGCCCACAGTTGGGACAGGGAAGGAGGAACGACATCAGACGACTCCTACCCTAAGCGGATCCGTTTATGCCCGGTATCCAGTCGGTCCCAGCGAGCGGGACGCGCGCCATCGCCGCCGCCTCGATCGTCAGGGCGACGACGTCCTCGGGCTCGAGATTGCGGACGTGCGACTTCCCACACGCACGCGCGAGCGTTTGCGCCTCGAGCGTCAAGACGCGCAGGTAGTTTGCGATGCGCCGTCCGCCGAGAATGGGATCGAACCGCGCTGCGAGCTCGTCGTCCTGTGTCGAGATCCCGACCGGATCGCGGCCGGCCTGCCAGTCGTCGTAGAAGCCCGCTGCGCTCCCGATCTTTCGGTACTCCTCGTCGTACTCGGGGCTGTTGTCGCCCATCGCGATCAATGCAGCCGTACCGATCGAAACCGCGTCGGCGCCGAGCGCGAGCGCTTTCGCCACGTCCGCGCCGCTCCGGATCCCGCCCGAGACGATCAGGTGCACCTTGCGGTGCATGTCGAGCTCTTGGAGCGCCTCGACCGCGAGCGGAATCGCCGGCAGCGTCGGGATGCCGACGTGCTCGATGAAGACGTCCTGGGTCGCGGCCGTACCGCCCTGCATCCCGTCGAGGACGATCACGTCGGCACCGGCCTTGACCGCGAGCTGGACGTCGTAGTACGTCCGCGTGGCCCCGATCTTCACGAAGATCGGCTTCTCCCAGTCGGTGATCTCGCGCAGCTCGCCGATCTTGATCTCGAGGTCGTCGGGGCCGGTCCAGTCCGGATGGCGGGACGCGCTGCGCTGGTCGATCCCCTTCGGCAGGTCGCGCATCTCCGCCACGCGGTCCGAGATCTTGTGGCCGAGGAGCATCCCGCCGCCGCCGGGCTTCGCCCCCTGGCCGACGACGACCTCGACCGCGTCCGCCTTGCGCAGATCGTCGGGGCTCATCCCGTAGCGCGACGGAAGGAGCTGATAGACGAGGATCTTCGAATGCTCGCGCTCCTCCGCCGTCATGCCGCCGTCGCCCGTCGTGGTCGACGTTCCGACCTCGCTCGCGCCGCGGCCGAGCGCCTCTTTCGCCGGCGCCGACAGAGCGCCGAAGCTCATCCCGGCGATCGTGACCGGGATCTGCAGGTGCAGCGGCTTCGTCGCGAACCGTGTTCCGAGGAGGACATCCGTGTCGCAGCGCTCCCGGTAACCCTCGAGCGGATACCGCGAGATGCTCGCGCCGAGGAAAAGCAGGTCGTCGAAATGCGGGAGACGCCGCTTTGCGCCGAACCCACGGATGTCGTAGATCCCTTCGCGCGCAGCGCGCTGGATCTCGGCGATCGTCCTTCGGTCGAACAGGTAGGACTCGCGCAGGCCCCACGGATGCTGCGTCTCGCCGACCTCGGGCATCAGTAGTCCCCCGCTTTGTCCACGTCGAAGTTGTAGAGCCGCCGAGCGGAGCCGTAGCGGCGAAACGCCGACGCATCGACGCCGGACACGCCGGCACGGTCGAGGAGATCCCGGACCTCGGCGCGGTGTTCGTCGCCGAGCTCTTTCTCGATGCAATCGGCGCCGAGTGTCTCGACCTCGCCGCGAACGTAGATGCGCGCCTCGTAGATCGAGTCGCCGAGCGCTTCGCCCGCGTCGCCGCAGACGACCAGTCGGCCCTTCTGCGCCATGAACGCACTCATGTGCCCGACCGAGCCTGCGACGACTATGTCGATGCCCTTCATCGAGATCCCGCAGCGGGCGGCGGCGTCGCCGTGGACGACGAGGAGACCCCCGTGACCGGTCGCTCCGGCCGACTGGCTCGCGTTGCCGTCGACGACGACGGTCCCCGACATCATGTTCTCCGCAAGGCCGGGGCCGGCGTTGCCGTGCACGCGCACGGTCGCGTGCGCGTTCATCCCGCCGCAGTAGTAGCCGACGTGGCCTTCGATGTCGATCTCGACCTCGCTGTCGACGCCGCACGCGACCGCGTGCGCGCCGTTCGGGTTGAGGACGCGCCACCGGCGGGGCGTGGCGCTCGTGCCAAGCGCATGGAGGCGTTGGTTCAGCTCGCGAAGCGAGGTTGCGGCAAGGTCGAAGACTTCGACCGCCGTCGCATCGAGCGCCCCAGCTGTGGTCAAACGATCGCTCGTTCCCACGCGTAGACGACGCCCGGCGCCGGCTCCCATTGGCGGGCCTCGGCGGCGCCGGGAAGGACGGCGATCGCGCGCCACTCCGATGCCATCGCGACCCAATCGTCCGTCTCCGCCATGACCGCCGGCTTGCAGGCGATCGGGTCGCGCAGCACGGCGAAGCCGTCCGCAGTGCCGACGAGGAACGTGTAGAAGCCGTCGAGGTCTTCGAGACATCCCTCGAGCGCGTGCTCGAGCGAGACGCCTTCTTCGAGGCGGCGTGCGAGATATCCCGCCGCAACCTCGGTGTCGTTCTCGGTCTGAAACTCGATGCCTTCGCGGCGGAGCCGTTCACGCAGCCGGTTGTGGTTCGAGAGCGACCCGTTGTGCACGAGGCAGACGTCGCGGCCCGTCGAGAATGGATGCGACCCTTCGGTCGTGACGCGGCTTTCGGTCGCCATGCGCGTGTGCCCGAGCGCGTGCGTGCCCCGAAAGTCCGGGAGTGCGAAGCGGCGCACGAACTCCTCGGGACG
>JALZEM010000083.1 GCA_030862005.1 Actinomycetota bacterium
AGCTCCGGTGGCTCGAGTCGCTCCTCCATCCACTCGTCTCCGCGACGTATCTACGGTGGCGAGACGAGCTCGCGAACGCTGAGGAGCCGCCCACCGTGTGCGCGACCGAGGTCCCGCTCCTCTACGAAGTCGGAGCCGACGAGCACTTCGACCTGGTGGTGGCCGTGACCGCCTCGCCGGAGGCACGCGCGGCTCGCCTACGGCGGCCCGTCGCGGACCGAGAAGGCCGGCTGCTTCCGGATGAGGAGAAGCTCCGTCGCGCCGATTTCCGCTACGTCAACGACGGCACGCTCGGCGACCTTGATGCGTTCGTGTCCGGCTTGATGGCGAAGCTGGTCGAGGCATGAGGTGGTTTCTTGCCGCTCTCGGGGCGCTCGTGGCCCTAGCCGTCGGCGTCCTCTACGTCGAGGAGACGAAGCCGGGGTGGTACGGGAAGATGCGGTACCCCCTGGCGTACGAGCACGTGATTCGCGGCCACGCGCGAAACTACGACCTCGAGCCGGCGCTCCTTGCCGCCGTCATCTACCGCGAGAGCAAGTTCGATCCCGACGCACGCTCGGATGCGGGAGCGATCGGGCTGATGCAGCTCCTCCCCGAGACGGCAAAAGGCATCGCGATCAACACGGGAGGACGGAAGTTCGTGGTCGAGGATCTCTACGACCCCGAGATCAACGTCCGCTATGGCGCTTTCTACCTTCGCCGGTTGCTTCGGAAATATGACGACGAGCGGCTTGCGCTCGCGGCGTACAACGCGGGCCAGCGCAACGTGGACGATTGGATCGCAAAGGACAAAGGGATCGCGTTCATGGAGACGCGCGAGTACGTCGACGAAGTGATGGAGCTCCGCGGCGTCTATCGCCGCGCCTATGAAGACGAGCTCGAGCGCTAGCCGCGACGCGTTGACTCGCAGTCGCGCGAGACGCGATCACGCGAGTCTGCGCGGACGATGTCACTCCCTGCTCCACACGCAACGGCGTCGACGTCAAGATCACGAACAAACAACCGGTCAGCTCCGAGGCCGGCCGCGATGCGGTCGCGTCCGGGTCCGCCGATCAGGCGGTCGCTCGCGGCGTCGCCGTAGAGGACGTCGGCACCCTCGCCGCCCCACACGACGTCCGCGTCGAGACCACCCCAGAGGACGTCCGCGCCCGGGCCGCCGGCGATACGGTCGCGGCCGAGCGCGCCATGGACGGCGTCGTTTCCGGCGGCCGCGCGCACACGGTCATTCCCGCCGCGGGCGCGAACCGTGTCGTGGCCGTCAAACGCGCAGACGACGTCGTAGGCTTCCCTGCCGACGATCGAGTCGTTGCCGACGCCGCCTTCGGCGGTACAGAGGATTGGAGGGGGCGGCGAGCAGACCTGCTTCAGGCGGTCGCGCCGCGCGGCGAGAATGGTGGCGTATTCCGGGCGACCCACCGCATTCTTCATTTGGTATGGATCCGTCCTGAGGTCGTACAGCTCTTCATCGCCGGATTCGTATGACGCATAGAGGAACCGCGTGTCCCGCACCGCGCAGTACGTCGGCGTGGGCCAGAGGGCACGGTGGCGGACACTTTCGATCAAGAAGTCCCTCCGCCACGTTGTCGGGCTCGACTCGAGGACCGGCACGAGGCTCCGCCCCTGCGTACCAGGAGCCTGCGCACCGGCGAGGGCCGCGAAAGTCGGAGCAAGATCGATGTTGAGCGCGATCCGCCTCTCGCGCCTCGGCTGAGCGATCAGGGCGTCATAGCGGACGACGAAAGGGACGCGGATGCTCTCTTCCCACGGGACGATCTTCCAGTTCACCAGGCGGTGCTCCCCCCAGAGAAGGCCGTTGTCGGAGGTAAAGACAATCAGGGTGTTCTCGAGCCGTCCCGTGCGTTCGAGCGCGGCAACGATCGCGCCCACGGCCTCGTCAACGGCGAGTAGCGAGCGAAACTGATTCTTCCGAAGCGCGTCAACCCGTTCTTGCCGCACTTCAGACAAGCGCGGGAAAGCGTCGATCCAGTCAGGCTTGTCGGAGACGTCGTACTCATCGAAGCTCGGCGGCCGCCAGGGCTCGAGGTCCGAAAACGTGTTCGCATGTCGGGCGGCGGGCGTTGCGTTGCTGTGCGGTGCGAAGGGGGAGAACATCAGGAAGAACGGTCCAGGCGTTTCTTCCACAAACGAGACAGCCTTGGCCGCGAGCACGTCCGTGGAGTAGTCCTCGGGAGCCGACCCAAAGCTCCGAGCACGTCCATCGACGTTCAACGTGTAGTTGAAGTACCCACCTTTGTACCCGACCCAGTGATCCCACCCCGGCGGAACGTAGGGCACGCCGGTGTATCCGATCAGGTACTTGCCGATCGCCGCGGTCCGGTAGCCGGCTCCGTGCAACCAGGTCGCGATCGTCGATGAGTCGTCGAACGATGCGAAGCCGCCGTACGGAGCTTGGTTCCGATAGATGCCGGTCGCGTGCGAGTAGCGGCCGGTGAGGGTGCTAGCGCGGCTCGGACAGCACACGGGGTTGACGACGAAGGCATTCGAGAAGCTGATGCCCGGTGCCACGAGCGTCCGCTGGACGTTCGGCATCGCCCACAGCGTGTCCCAGCGCTGATCGTCAGTGAAGACGAGAACGATGTTCGGCCGCGGGGCGGCGGCCGCGGCGGCCGGCGCATGAGTCGAAAACACGAACGCCATGAGGACGGCGACGAGCGCGACGTGGGGGAGTCGACGGGCGGGCAGAGTTCGATCCTCGGGCGGAGGATCCTATCCTTCCTCCCCGCCGATGCCGAGGCGCCCTTGACCGTCTCGAACGCTCGGCCCCTGATCGCGTCTCGCGCGGCTCGCGTCTCCAGCGTCCAGGTAGCCCGACGGCCAACCGCGGGTCTACCGTCGGGCGTACGGCGATGAGCTCGAGGGCTAGCGGCGGCTCCGCGGTCTCGTCGGGATCCACTTCGTCGTGAAGCCGGGCGGGGGCGGGACGCACTTCGCCTTCAGGCGTTTCCTCATCCCGAGGAGCCGGTCCCGGTAATCAGGGTCCGACGCTCGGTTGTCCAGCTCGTGGGGATCGGCCTCGAGATCGTAGAGCTCCTCCTCCGCCGTCGCGTAGGCGACGTATTTCAGGCCGGCGGTCCGGAGCGCACAGTACGTCGGGATCGGCCTGGAGAGCCTTGCGGGGCCGCTCACGAGATGCTCGATGAGAAGCGAGCGTCGCCAGCCGGTGGTCGGCGACGTGAGGATGGAAACGAGACTGCGCCCATCGGCGTTGCCGGCGTAGGCGCCCGCGAGCTCCGCAATCGTCGGAGCGAGATCGATGTTCGCGACAAGGCGACGATCCGTTCTCGGCTGGACAACGAGATTGTCGTAACGAATAACGAGTGGAACGCGGATGCTCTCCTCGTACGCCGCCCATTTTGCCCGCGAGACTCGGTGCTCGCCCCACAAAAGCCCGTTGTCCGACGTGAAGATGATGACGGTGTTGTTGAGCCGGTCCTCCCGCCGCAGCGCCGCCACGATGTTTCCGACGGCCTCGTCGACGCCGAGAAGGCTCGCGTACTGTTTGCGTCGGAATCTGTCGAGTGCTCGCTCACGCGTGCCGAGGCGCGGCTGTGTGCGAAGCCAGAGTGGCTTGTCGGAGACGTCAGGCTCGTCGTAGCTCGGCGGTCGCCAGGGCTTGAGCGTCCTAAACGTGTCGGCATGGCGGGGCGCCGGCGTTGCCGGGTAGTGCGGCGCGTACGGCGCGAAGACGAGGAAGAACGGCCGATCGCTTGTGGCACGGATGAACTCGACCGCCTTCTCGCCGAGCACGTCGGTCGAGTGCCCGCCCGGTCTCCTCGGATGTCGCCGAACCGCTCCATCGACGTTCAACCCGTAGGCGTAGAACGACGGTTCGTCGCTGAAGGAGATCCACCGCTCCCAGCCGGGCGGGACGTACTCGGCCGGAGCGCCGTTCAGATATTTCCCGATGTAGGCCGTCTCGTATCCCGCAGCTTCCATCCAGGTCGCGACCGTTGATCTGTCACGGAAGGCGTGAAAGCCGCCCGCGGGCGGCTTGTTTCCGTAGACGCCCGTCGAGTGCGAATAGCGCCCCGTCAGGATGCTGACCCGGCTGGGACAGCAAAGGGGGTTCACGACAAAGGCGTTCCCGAAGCTGACGCCTCGCCGGACAAGCTCGCGCTGTACCGTCGGCATCGCCCAGAGCGTGTCCCAGCGTTGATCGTCGGTGAGGACGAGCACGACATTGGGCTGAGAACGGTGGTGGCCGTAAATGGGCGCGGCCCGTGCCTCCCCGGGCGGCCAAAACGCCACGAGGGCGGACGTCCCTACGACGGCCGCGCCGAGGCGCAAGCGCGTTCGCCGCAGCCGGGGAAGGTGGGCCATCGTCCGCCGATAGCCTAAGCGTGGGTGGACCCCGCGGCCGCCGAAGTCCACGTGCCGAAGTCCACGTGCCGCGCGCTCCAAGCCCGCGAGACGCACGGCTACGATGGCCTCGTGCCCGACTTCCGCGTCTCCGGCGCCTATAGCCCGACCGGCGACCAGCCGCAGGCGATCGCCGCGCTCGCGCACGCGGTGAACGACCACGGCCGGTTTCAGACACTGCTCGGGGCGACGGGAACCGGGAAGACCGCGACGATGGCTTGGATCATCGAGCAGATCCAACGCCCGACGCTCGTGATCGCCCACAACAAGACGCTTGCGGCGCAGCTTTGCAACGAGTTCCGCGAGTTCTTTCCCGCGAACGCCGTCGAATACTTCGTCTCCTACTACGACTACTACCAGCCGGAGGCGTACGTCCCGCAGGCGGATCTCTACATCGAGAAGGACGCCTCGATCAACGACGACATCGATCGCCTTCGCCATGCGGCGACGAGCGCGCTCCTCGTTCGCCGAGACGTCGTGATCGTCGCCTCCGTTTCGTGCATCTACGGGCTCGGCTCGCCGAAGGAGTACGAGGAGAAGACGGTGCTCCTCGCCGCTGGGCAGGAGATCGACCGCGACGTCATGCTCCGCAAGCTCGTCGACATCCAGTACTCGCGGAACGACTCGTTCCTCGGCCGCGGGCGCTTTCGCGTGCGCGGCGACGTCGTCGAGGTGCAGCCGGCGCACATGGAATCCGCGTACCGAATCTCGTTCTTCGGCGACGAGGTCGAGCAGATCACGCACTTCGATCCGCTCACCGGCGAGCTCCACGCGCGCATGGATCACCTCGCGATCTTCCCGGCGACGCAGTACGTGACGGACAAGCCGACGATCGACCGCGCGATCGGCGAGATTCGCCACGAGCTCGAGGAGCAGGTGAAGGTCTTCGAGTCGGAAGGCAAGCTCCTCGAGGCGCACCGGATCCGCCAACGGACCGAGTACGACATGGAGATGCTTCAAGAGCTCGGGTACTGCAACGGGATCGAGAACTACTCGCGGATCCTCGACGGCCGCCCCGCCGGCTCCGCGCCACACACGCTCCTCGACTA
>JALZEM010000102.1 GCA_030862005.1 Actinomycetota bacterium
AGCATGCACGCTTTGACGCCTGGAGCGGGTTCTCGCCGCGAATCCACACGTTCCACAGGCGCCTGGGGAGGAATTGTCCCCGCTTGCGAGACACGAATTCGCCGTATCGACACAAGTTGACCGGCGCAGGGATAGTCACCGGCTTGACGCTTGCCGATCGGGTGGCCCATCGCGCGCCAGGGCGCGAGTGGTGGCTCGAGGGGTTAAACCCCGGCGCCGTGGTCCGCGGCCACCGATTGCCCCTTCCCGGTCTCCTTGGCCCGGAACAGCGCCTCGTCGGCACGCTCGAAGAACGAGACCGCATCGTCCTCCGGCACGAGCTCGGCGATCCCCGCCGAGAGGTGGAGGCGGTCGGGGGGGCCGGTCGGACGGGCGGAGACGGCGAACTGGAGCCGGCGGTAGAGCTGCTCGGCATCCGCGACGCTCGACTCGGGGAGGATGACGGCGAACTCATCGCCACCGACACGGCATGCGATGTCGGCGCCACGGACGACGGAGCGCACGCGCTCGGCGAGTTGCGAGAGCACCGCGTCGCCGGCCAGATGGCCCACGCGCTCGTTGATCGCCTTGAAGTCGTCGATGTCGAAGACGACGAGCGCGAGCCGGCGGTCGTAGCGCTGGGCGCGCGCGACCTCGCGTGCGAGCGTGTCGTGGAAGTACCGGCGGTTGTGAAGGTTCGTGAGCGCGTCGAGGTCGGCGAGCTTCCGTGCTTCGCGGAAGCGACGAGCGTTCTCGATCGCGGGGCCGGAGGTCACGGCGAGATCCTCGAGGAGGGCGATGTCGTCGTCCGACGGCTCGCGATCTGAGCCGCGCGAGAAGACGGCCATCATGCCGATGACTTCGTCCGCTTCGCTCCGAAGCGGAACGACGAGGCCGCCGCGGATCAGCTCGCCGCCGTTCTCGCTCTGTTCCGGTGTGTAGCGGTAGGAGATTGCGACCGCGCGCGGCTCTTGGCCGTCGGGCGGACCTGCGACGGGCTGGCGCGCCGCTTCCTCCGCCGTCATCCCGAGCGTTGCGATCACGGGGCCGCCCTCGTCCTGCGGGACGACGATCATCGCGGCGTCGACGAGCGGGAGCGCGGCCGCCGCCTCGAGTGACCGCGAAAGGACGCCGTCGAGGTCGATCGTGGTGCCGATCGCCGACAGTTGCCGAGAACGCCGGCTCTCGTCCTGTGCGCGCTCGAGCTCGCGTGCGAGATCGTTCAGCATCGACTCGAAGCGCGCATTCGACTCCGCGAGCATTCGCTCGAGCTGGTTGCTCGCCGGCTTCCGCCCGCGAACGAGGCTGAAGAAGACGATCGAGAGGAGCGTCATGAGGGCGGCCGCGCCCAACGCTGAGCCTACGGCGATCCAAGCTGTGCTGTTGAAAATGGGCATCCTGGTTTCGTCCCGTGCCCGGTTAACGCGCAAGACGGACTCGTTGTCACTCCCGCGCTGAGGGCCGCACTCGCACTTTAGATCGGTTTTCGCGTTTGAGCCACTGTGTGTTAGGGCTGCGTGTGTCGGCGCCGTAGCGGGGGTGAGGCAAGACGGAGCCCGATCAGCGACCAGGGCCGGCTCCCCCGGCGCTCGTCGAGAGATGATCTCGAGAAAGAACGCGCATCGGAAAGCTGGTTTCGGCGGTGCTTTTGCTACCCTTGCGCGAGGTTTGGAGTGGGCTGCGCCCACCCCAGCCTTTTCTTGCGTCTAAACCGAATTTTTTTAGCAGGGGGAACGCCCGAGTTGCCAACCGTCAACCAGCTCGTTCGGAAAGGCCGCGAGGTTCCGCGGTCGAAGACGAAGACGCCCGCGCTCCGCGGCGCACCGCAGAAGCGGGGCGTCTGCACGCGGGTCTACACGGCCACGCCGAAGAAGCCGAACTCGGCGCTTCGCAAAGTCGCGCGCATCCGTCTCACGAACGGGATGGAGGTGACGTCCTACATCCCCGGCGAGGGGCACAACCTGCAGGAGCACTCCGTCGTCCTCATCCGCGGCGGCCGCGTCAAGGACATGCCGGGCATCCGGTACAAGGTGATCCGCGCGGCCCTCGATACGGCGGGTGTCTCCGAGCGTCGTCAAGGGCGCTCGAAGTACGGCGCGAAGCGAGGCTCCTAACGATGCCCCGCCGCGCCGAAGTCCCGGTTCGCAAGCTCGACGCCGACCCCGTCTACAACTCGCAACTCGTGTCGCAGGTCGTGAACAAGATCATGTCGCGCGGAAAGAAGTCCGTCGCCGAGCAGATCGTGTATTCCGCGCTCGACCGCGTCAGCGAGAGGACGGGAAAGTCCCCGGTCGAAGTCCTCGAGCAGGCGGTGAAGAGCGTCACGCCGGTACTCGAGGTTCGCTCGCGCCGTGTCGGCGGCGCCAACTACCAGGTGCCCGTCGAGGTGCCGCAGCGTCGCGCGCGCACGCTCGCTGTCCGCTGGATCGTCACCTACGCGCGGCAGCGGCGCGAGAAGCACATGGACGAGAAGCTCGCGAACGAGATCCTCGACGCGCTGAACCAGCAGGGCGGCGCGTTCAAGCGTAAGGACGACCTCTACCGGATGGCGCAGGCCAACAAGGCCTTTGCCCATTACCGCTGGTAGGCGAGACGACCATGCCAGAGCGAGCAGCCACAGTCACACGCGGAAACGTCGGGCTCGAGAAGGTCCGGAACATCGGGATCATGGCCCACATCGACGCCGGCAAGACCACCACGACCGAGCGGATCCTCTACTACACCGGGCGCACGCACAAGATGGGCGAGGTGCACGAAGGCGCAGCGGTGATGGATTGGATGGCGCAGGAGCAGGAGCGCGGCATCACGATCACCTCCGCTGCGACAACGGCGTTCTGGCGCGAATTTCGCATCAACATTATCGATACGCCCGGGCACGTGGACTTCACGGTCGAAGTCGAGCGGAGCCTTCGCGTCCTCGACGGCGCGATCGCCGTTTTCGATGCCGTCGCCGGCGTCGAGCCGCAGTCGGAGACGGTCTGGCGGCAGGCGGACCGTTACAAGGTTCCGCGGATTGCCTTCATCAACAAGATGGACCGCGTCGGCGCCGACTTCTTCGGGTCGGTCCAGTCGATGGTCGACCGGCTCGGCGCGCGGCCCGTCCCGATCCAGCTCCCGGTCGGCCAGGAGGAGCACTTCCGCGGGGTCCTCGACATCGTCGAGATGCGTGCGATCGTCTGGGGCGATGACCTGGGCACGCAGATGGAGGTCGTCGACGTCCCGGACGAGTTGCGCGAGCAGGCCGACGAGTACCACCACCAGCTGATCGACGCCGTCGCCGATCACGACGACGAGTTGATGGAGACCTACCTCGAGGACGAGCACAACGTGACGTCCGAGATGCTGAAGCGCGCCCTTCGCGCGGCGACACTCGACATTTCGATTACGCCCGTCCTGCTCGGCTCCGCCTTCAAGAACAAGGGCGTCCAGCCGCTGCTCGACGCGGTGATCGATTACCTCCCGAGCCCGCTCGAAGTCCCGCCTATCCACGGGCTCGATCCGCGGACGCAGAAGGAGCTGTCACGCCGCCCGGCCGAGGACGAGCCTTTCTCCGCGCTGGCGTTCAAGGTGATGAGCGACCCGTTCGTCGGAAAGCTCACGTATTTCCGCGTCTACTCGGGGAAGGTGAAGGCGGGCGACCGCGTCCTGAACGTGACGAACGGGAAGACCGAGCGGATCGGCCGCCTCCTCCAGATGCATGCGAACCATCGCGAGGAGCGGGAGGACATCGGCGCCGGCGAGATCGTTGCCGCCGTGGGACTCAAGCAGACGACGACGGGCGACACTCTCGCCGTCGACTCGGCGCCGATCCTCCTCGAGTCGATGGAGTTCCCCGACCCGGTCATCTCGGTGGCGATCGAGCCGAAGACGAAGGCGGACCAGGACAAGCTCTCACAGGGCCTGCAGCGGCTTGCCGAGGAGGATCCGACCTTCCGCGTGCGCACCGACGAGGAAACCGGCCAGACCCTGATCGCGGGGATGGGGGAGCTCCACCTCGAGATCATCGTCGACCGCCTCATGCGCGAGTTCAACGTGGACGCGAACGTCGGCCGCCCTCAGGTCGCGTATCGCGAGACGATCGGCAAGCGCGTCGACAAGGTCGAGGGCCGGTTCGTCCGTCAGACCGGCGGCCGCGGGCAATACGGCCACGCGGTGATCAACATGGAGCCGTCCGAGCCGGGCGAGGGCTACGAGTTCATCGACAAGATCGTCGGCGGCAAGATTCCGCGCGAGTACATCCCCTCGATCGACCTCGGGATCCAGGAGGCGATGGAGTCCGGGGTGCTCGCGGGCTATCCGGTCGTCGACATCCGCATCGAGCTCGTGGAGGGCTCGTACCACGAGGTCGACTCGAGCGAGATGGCGTTCAAGATTGCGGGCTCGATGGCGTTCAAGAGCGCCATGCAGCGCGCCAAGCCGAAGCTGCTCGAGCCCGTGATGGCCGTCGAGGTGGTCACGCCGGAGGACTATCTCGGCGACGTCATGGGCGATCTGAATTCGCGCCGCGGGCGAGTCGAGGGACTCGAGCCCCGCGGCAACGCGCAGGCGATCCGCGCCCGGGTTCCCCTTGCGACGATGTTCGGCTACGCGACCGATCTGCGCTCCACGACGCAGGGTCGCGCCACGTTCA
>JALZEM010000119.1 GCA_030862005.1 Actinomycetota bacterium
GTCCTATTCTCCGTGTGTGGCCATCACACACGGTCTCGCGACGTGATTCGCGTCTGCGTCGCTGGGGTCACCGGCTGGACCGGCCGCGCCGTCGCCGAGGCGGTCGAAGCGGAGACTGATCTCGAGCTCGTCTCGGGCGTCTCGCGCTCCGATCGTGCAAACTTCTCGTCCGTAGCCGAGGCGCTGGAAGCGGTCGCGGCGGACGTCCTCGTGGATTACACGCACGCGTCCGTCGTACGGGAGAACGTTCTCGCGGCGATCGCGCGCGGCGTCGGCGTCGTCGTCGGCTCGAGCGGCATGTCCGCGGCGGACTACGTGGAGATCGACGCACGGGCGCAAGAGAAGCGTGTCGGCGTCATCGCGGCCGGCAACTTCTCCGTGACCGCCGCGCTGCTTCTGCGCTTCGCCGCTGAGGCTGCATGCCATCTTGAGGCGTGGGAGGTCATCGACTACGCGAGTGCCGCCAAGCAGGATGCGCCCAGTGGAACCTCGCGCGAGCTCGCCGAACGGCTTGAGAATGTGCGCGCGCCGGCGCTCGATGTTCCGCTCGACGAGACGCACGGCGAGCGGGAGGCGCGGGGCGCCACCGTAGCGGGCACGCAGGTGCACTCGCTCCGGCTGCCCAGTTTCACAGTCTCGACCGAGGTCGTCTTTGCAGCCGAGGGCGAGCGGCTGTCGATCCGCCACGACGCCGGCGAGAGCCCGGCGCCGTATGTCGCCGGCACCCTAATGGCTATCCGTGCCGTCCCAGGCCGAGTCGGCTTGATACGCGGCCTCGACCAGCTCTTGAACTAGAAGGCCTCGTGCGCAGCGCACGCGGGTCGATGGGCGACGTTGCGCCCGTCGCGCCCGCCCACGCTTCGTGATCCGCGCGCGTTCGCGCACAGCTCGAGCGGTCAGGAGAGGACAGCCGTCCGCTCGCGAGTTCTAGGGTGATTCCTCCAGGAACTCGTCCACGACCTCGAGAAGATGCCGGACTCGTATCGGTTTAGTCAGGTAGTCCTGGGCTCCGGCGGCCAAGAGCGGGGCGAGCTGCCGCCTTGTAGCGTCCGCGCTCAAGATCACGACGGCGATGTCGCGCGTCCTCTCGTCGGCACGAAGTTGCGCGAGCACTTCCTCGCCCTTGAGATCGGGAAGGTGGAGATCGAGGAGGATCAATTCGGGATCGTGCTCGCGCGCGAGCTCCAAGCCGAGCTGTCCCATCATCGCGGGGATCAGCCGAATGCTGGGCCGGCTTTGCAGGATCTCCTCGATCAGGCGGACGTTCGCGATCGTGTCCTCGATGTAGAGCACCCGCTTCTCGCGCGCGTAGCGGCGCTCGGCGAGAAGCGGGTGCTCGTCGCCGCTCGCCGTCTCGACCGCCGCGGGCTCGCCGCGACTGAGCTCGATCCAGAACGTGCTGCCGACACCCGGCGTGCTCGTGATCCCGATGCTTCCTCCCATCGCCTCGATCAAGGTTCGCGATAGCGCGAGGCCAAGCCCCGTGCCATCGACGCCCGACGCCGCAGCGTTCAGCCGCTCGAAGGGGACGAACAGCTTCGCCTGCGACTCCTCATCAATCCCGGCGCCCGTGTCCTCCACGGCGATGCGGACCTGGTCCGCGGCGACCGGCTCGACGGCGATATGCACCTCGCCGTCTCTGCGGTTGTACTTGATCGCGTTCGAGAGGAGATTGATCAGTACCTGCTTGAGCCGCTGCTCGTCGGCGAAGACGTAAGCGCTGCCGGCGAGCCTCGCCTGCGAGTCGATGTGGACCCCGTGACTGTGCGCGACGGGGTGCATCAGCTCCAATGCTTCCTCGAGCACGCGTGCGAGCGGCACCGGCTCAGGCGAGATCGAGAGCTGGCCCGACTCGATCCGCGAGAGATCGAGAACCTCGTTGATGAGGCTGAGCAGATGCTGACTCGCCTTGAAGACCTGCGATACCCAGCGGTGCTTGTCCTCGTCGAGGTCGCTGAGCGTGAGCAGTTCGGTGAAGCCCATGATCGCGGCCAATGGCGTTCGGAGCTCGTGGCTCATGCGCGACAGGAACTCGTTCTTCGCCTCGTTCGCAGCGCGGAGCCGCTTGTTGGCTTCCTGCAACTCGCCCGAGCGGCGGAAGACCTCCGCCTCCATCTTCTCGGCCCGCTCGCGCAACTCAGCCGTGACCGCCTCCTGCTCGCTGCCTCGCTCCTTCAGCCGTACGAACTCCGTCACGTCTTCGACGCGGTGAATGACGTATGCGAGCTGCCTCCGCCCATCCAGCACCGGGCAGTTGACGGGGCTCCAGTAGCGCACCTCGAAGCCGCCGCCCTCCTCCGACGGCCGGCGGATGTCGTACTTCTGGACGGCCATCGTGTCCGGCGCGCGATGCCGCCGCACGCGCTCGAGCGAGGCCCGAAGGTTCGCGACGCCGGTGGCAGCCGGGTCGTCGGGATTGTCCGGGAAGACGTCGAAGATGTCGCGGCCGAGGATGTCCTCCCGTCTGGTCATAGTCGCCTCTAGATAGGCATCACTGACCGCGACTATCCGAAACTCGGGGTCGAGAACGAGGTAGAGGCCGGGTGCGGCCTCGAACAACGCGCGGAAATTCGGCTCAGCCAGATCTCTCGTCGCAGCGTCGGCGGCCGGCCCGCGACCGTCTCCGGCGGCACCGCGGTGGTCGTCGCGGGCGACGGTGTCCATGGTGTACCTATCGGTACGAGCAGGGCAGCCGTGCAGCCCCGCTCGTCACGTGAACGTTGTAACCGATACTCGAGAAGACGCGCGACCCGGCCGCTTCTTGCGCGCTGGACGTGCCGCGGCGAGACGCGACCATGTCCCCGCAAGCGCGGCGCTCTTTGCACGCGACCGCGGAGCAGCGCGTCGAGAGCGTCGAGCAGGCGGGGTCGCCGCCGCACTCGAGTCCACGATCCTCAAGGCGTTCCGGCCGGCCGGACGAACGAGCGCTTCTGACCCTTAGAGGCTGCCTCAGAAG
>JALZEM010000124.1 GCA_030862005.1 Actinomycetota bacterium
GTGACTGTCCCAGGGACAGTCACCAACGGAGGAGCGGCCCGTCCCGTGGAGCCATCCGCGGCGGCCGGTCGATGGGTGGCTAGAACAGCCCGACGGTACGGCCGTTCTCGTCGATGTCGACGTTGAACGCCGCCGGGGAGACGCCGAGGCCCGGCATCGTCTGCATGTCGCCGAGCAGCGGGACGAGCCACCCCGCGCCGGTGTAGGCGCGGACGTCGCGGATCGGGACGGTGAAGCCGGTCGGCGCGTTCAGGAGCGTCGGGTCGTGCGAAAGCGAGAGGTGGGTCTTCGCCATGCAGATGGGGAGGCGGTCGAACGCGTTCGCGGTGAACTGCTCGATCTTCTCCTGAGCGGGTTTCAGGAACGTGACCTCGTCGGCGCCGTACACGCGCTTGCAGATCGCCTCGATCTTCGCGTCGATCGACGCTTCGAGCGGGTAGATGTAGTCGAACGACGCAGGCTGGTCGGCGGCGTCCACGACGGCTTCGGCGAGCGCGGCAGCGCCCTCGCCGCCGCGCTCGAACGCCTCGTTCAGCTCCGCCGCGTGCGCGCCGTACTCGAGCGCGAGGTTTCGCACCGTGTCCACCTCGTCGTCCGTGTCACCCGGGAACCGGTTTACGGCCACCACCGCCTTGAGGCCGAACTCGCGCACGATCCCAAGGTGGCGCCTCAGGTTCTCCGCGCCGCGCTCGACCGCGTCGACGCCGCCGTCCGGGTCGTCGCCGTGATGCTTGAGCGCCCGGACGGTCGTCACGAGCACGATCGCGTTCGGCGAGACGCCGCCGATCCGGCAAACGATGTCGAGGAACTTCTCCATTCCCATGTCCGCGCCGAACCCGCTTTCCGTCACGACGTAGTCGCCGAGCTTGAGGCCGACGAGATCCGCGACGAGGGAGTTGTTGCCGTGCGCGATGTTGGCGAACGGGCCGCAGTGGAGGAAGGCCGGCTGGCCCTCGAGCGTCTGGACGAGGTTCGGTTTGATCGCGTCCTTGAGGAGAACCGTCATCGACCCGGCCGCCTGGAGCTGCTCGGCCGTCACCGGCTCGCCTTCCCAGGTGTAGGCGACCGTGATCTCTCCGAGCCGCTTGCGGAGGTCGAACAGATCGCGCGCGACCGCGACGATAGCCATCACCTCGGAGGCCGCCGTGATGTCGAACCCCGTCTCGCGGACGTAGCCGTTCGCGCGCCCGCCGAGCCCGACGACGATTGACCGCAGCGCGCGATCGTTGATGTCGACGCAGCGCCGCCAGCTGACGGTCAGCGGGTCGATCCCGAGCTTGTTGCCGTGGAGGAGGTGCGCCTCGAGCATGGCCGCGAGCAGGTTGTTCGCCGCGCCGATCGCGTGGATGTCGCCCGTGAAGTGGAGGTTCAGGTCCTCCATCGGCACGACCTGCGCGTAGCCTCCTCCGGCCGCGCCGCCCTTGATCCCGAAGACGGGGCCGACCGAGGCCTCACGGAGGCAGAGGACGGCGCTCTTCCCGATGTAACCGAGCCCCTGCGTCAACGACACCGACGTCGTCGTCTTCCCCTCTCCCGCCTTCGTCGGCGTGATCGCGGTGACGCAGATCAGCTTCGCGTTCTCGGTCGTCTGGAGTCGCTCGAGCACGGAAAGGTTGACCTTCGCCTTGTAGCGCCCGTACAGGTCGTACTCGTCCGGCTCGAGGCCGGCTTCTTCCGCGATCTCCGCGATCGGGCGAAGCTGCGCCTCCTGTGCGATCTCGAGGCTGGACGGCATCTGGACGGCCACTAGCGTCTCCGTTTCCTGTAGGGGCGGGGCTTGCCCCGCCCGCGGGGTGTGGAGCGGTTCCGAATCATCAGTGCGATACGGCCGCTGCGGCCAGCTCCGACACTAACGTGTCCGAGTAGAACCGTTCCAGCGCGAACGGCGCGATCAGGCGCGGCGTCCGGCCGGTCGCGACGAGCTCGGCGAGCGTCGTCCCGACGATCGGCGCCGCCTTGAACCCGTACGTTCCCCATCCCGCCGAGACGTGGAAGTTCTCGAC
>JALZEM010000133.1 GCA_030862005.1 Actinomycetota bacterium
GGCCGACCGATCAGCTCGTCACGCGGCCGTGTCGCCGCCTCGGGCGCAGCCTGTAAAAGCGGCGTGCCAGCGGTTGCCGCTCGGGCGCCGTCGATCTCGACGTCGAACTCGACCATCTGAACCTGGCCGTCGGCGAAGACGTCGGTCTGGCGGGCGGCGGGCACGCCGATCAGGCGGGAGACAGCGTGCGCCGTCTCGAGTTCCGACGAGACGAAGTGGTCGATCTCCAGCTCGAACTCGCGCCAGATCTCCAAGTACTCGTCACGGGTCGTCCGGACGATCGTCGTCGTCTCGGGTGAGAGCTTCTTCGCGAACGTGGCGGCAACGATGTTCGTCTCGTCACGCGAGGTGCACGCGATGAAGAGGTTCGCCTCCTCCACCCCCGCGTCCTGAAGCGCCTTCCGACTCGCGGCGTTTCCCTCGACGGCATGCACCTCGAACCGGTTCGTCAGCGCTGTAAGGCGGCCGGCGTCGAGATCGATCACGGTGAGCTCGTGCTCGTCGTGAAGCGCCTCGACGACGGTGAAACCCACCTGCCCGGCCCCGATCACGAAGATCTTCATGTCCGCCGCGAGAGACTAGCGCGGCGCGCCGGCGTTGCTCACGCTTTCTCCGCTGGCGCGGGCCGAGACCCGGCGCAAACGACTATTCGACTGTCGCTCGACACGAGCCCCCGCCTATGGACGCGAGCCGTCAGCTTCCCAGTCCGGCTCCGCATCGATTCCAACCCCGTCCGCGACGCGGTTGATGTAGTTGAAGAACGAGACGACCTGGATCGCGTCGTGGATCGCCGTATCGCTGCACCCGTGCGCACGCAGGTCGTCGATGTGGCGCTCGGTGACGCCGGCGGGCGTCCTCGTGATCAGAATCGCGAAGTCGCATAGCGCGCGCACGCGCGGCTCGAGGTCGGCCTGACGGTAGTCGTGCGCCGCGTGTCTCGCGAGCTCTTCGGGTGCGCCCTCGTCACGGAGGTCGTTCGCGTGCGCGTGAATTCAGTAGTGACAGTCGTTGGCGCACGAGACGACGACCGCGAGGAGCTCCCGTTCGGCGCGGCTGAGGTCGGACGGGCCGAACATCACCGCCTTGTAGAGGCCCATCGCCTGGCGGAGGACGGCCGGACGCAGGCTCATCGCCTTCACGATGTTGAAGACCTTGCCGGCGCGCTCGATCGCCTCGTCGTACTCCTGCTTCAGAGGTCCGGTCGCCTCCGATTCGTCGATCAGCCGGAGATATGCCATCGCGCGGATTGTGCCGCATCCGACCTGTCCACAAGCTGTGGACGGCGTAGTAGAGTTGCGCCTCGCCGTCCGGAAGGAGCGTCGCTGTGAGGGACCGGTCAGAGACCCCCGACCCTGAGCAAGAGGAAATTCGACACGAGCCCTTGCCGCCTCGCCAGGCAGCCTTTGCGGACCTGGGCGACCACGTCGCGACCATCGTTCAGGCCGCCGAGCAGGCCGCCGAGCAGATGCGAACGGAGGCTGCCCGCGAAGCCGAAGCCGTCAGGCAGAGCGCCCGTGACGAGCTCGACGCGCTGACGAGCGGCGCGAGGGAGGACCGCTCGGAGGCCGAAGAGTACGCCCGCGACATCCGTCTCGCCGTCGACTCCTACGCGACCCAGCACCGCCGGGAGGCCGAGGAGGAGGCGCGCCAGATGCTCGCAACCGCGGAGGCCGAAGCGCGCGCCGTCCGGGAGGCGGCGACGGACATGGCTCGCCAAATCGAGGAGGAGTCCCGCCGGCGCCGCGACGAGCTTCGCGAAGAGACGCGCACGCTCGAGGAGCGAAGGGCGCGCGCTCTCGAAGGTTTGAGGGAGATCGCGGACGACCTCGCGGGCGTTGTTGGCACCGGCCCGGCCGATCCGCCTTCGCAGCCGCCGGCCGAGCCTCGCGAGGAGCGCGAGAGCGGCTCGCTCGTCGACGCGCTGGCTTTCAAGCGCCGCCACTGAGCGTCGCCTCGGACGATTTCCGGGCGCTCATGCGGGCGTTTCCGTCCGGGCTTGCCGTCATCACCGTCGACGTGGACGGCGAGCGGCTCGGCCTGACCGTCGGGTCGCTCGTCTCGCTCTCACTCGATCCTCCGCTCATCGGGATCGCGATCAACCGTCACGCGGCGATGCACGAACTCCTCCGCCGCTCCGGCGCCTTCGGCGTCTCGCTCCTCGCGGCCGATCAGGCTGCGGCGGCGCAACATTTCGCGCGGGGGGTCCCTCCGATCGCCCTCTGGCAAGGAATCGCGTGGCACGAGAGCGATTCCGGCGCGCCGCTCCTCGACGACGCGCTCGGCTGGCTCGAATGCCGTACCGTCGACGAGCACGCGACCGGCGACCACACGTTCTTCGTCGGTGAGGTCGTCACCCTCGAGCACGGCCGCGTCGCGCCGCCCCTCATCTACCTCGACCAGCGCTTCCAGCCGGGACCGTGACGACCGGCGGCGCGATCGAGGCGGTCGTCTTCGACCTCGACGGTGTGATCGTGGACTCCGAGCACGTCTGGAACGCGGCTCGGGAAACGCTCGCCAGGGAGCGCGGCGGCCGGTGGCACGAGGGCGCGCAGCGCGACATGATGGGGATGAGCTCGCTCGAGTGGTCGCGCTACATGCACGACGTCATCGGGCTCATCGATGCGCCCGAGGAGATCTCGGCGGAGATCGTCCGGCGCCTGGAGGCGATCTACCGTCACGAGCTCCCCCTGCTCTCCGGCGCCGTCGAGGCGGTCAGGCGCCTCGCGAAGCGCTGGCCCCTTGGCCTCGCCTCGTCCTCGAACCGGGAGCTGATCGACCTCGTGCTCGAGCTGACGGCGCTCGACGAGCATTTCAGCGCGACGGTCTCGTCAGAGGAGGTCGAGCGTGGAAAGCCTGCCCCGGACGTCTATCTCGAAGCCGCGCGCCGGCTTCGCGTCGATCCCGTCGCCTGCGCGGCCGTCGAGGACTCCCACAACGGGATCCTGAGTGCGAAGGCGGCAGGAATGCGCGTGATCGCGGTCCCGAACCCACGCTATCCGCCGGACGATGCGCTGGCCGAGGCGGATGTTGTTCTGCGTTCGATCCGCGATCTCGATGACCGTGCGGTCGCCCGCTAGCGGTCCTCGTTCAGAATCGTCGCCTCTGCCGCCCGCGTCCACCCGCGCCGCGTTGGCCGGCGCGGTCGTACGTCTCGATGCTTATTCGACGCGACCGAGGAGGACGCAGGCGTTGTGGCCGCCGAGGCCCATCGCGTTCGAGAGCGCGACGTCGACCTTCGCCTCGCGCGACTCGTTCGGGACATAGTCGAGATCGCAGTCTGGATCCGGATTCGCGTAGTTGATCGTCGGCGGGATCACGCCGTGGTGGATCACGAGCGCTGCTGCCATCGCCTCGACTGCGCCCGCGGCGCCGAACATGTGACCGACCATGGACTTTGTCGATGAGACCGCAAGCTCGTACGCGTGCTCGCCGAAGACCTGTTTGATCGCCTTCGTCTCGGCGACGTCGCCGAGCGGCGTGCCTGTCCCGTGGGCGTTGATGTAGTCGACGTCTTCGGGCGCGATCCCGGCGTCCTGAAGCGCCTGACGCATCATCGCGGTGACACCGGCCGCGCTCGGGTCTGGCTGCACCATGTTGAACGCGTCGTTCGACGACCCGTAGCCGAGCAGCTCGGCGTAGATCGTGGCGCCGCGACCCTTGGCCGACTCGAGCTCCTCGAGCACGAGGACGGCCGCGCCCTCCGACATGACAAAGCCGGTTCGGGTCGCGTCGAAGGGTCGTTCGGCGCGCGTTGGGTCGCCGTCCGCGCTCGCGAGACCGCGCATCGCGCAGAAGCCGCCGAGGATGAGGGGCGTGATCGCTCCTTCCGTCCCGCCTGCGAGCACGGCGTCCGCGTCGCCCTTACGGATCAGCTCGGCGCCTTCGCCGATCGACGACGATCCGGTGGCACACGCCGACACGACCGCATGGTTCGGCCCGCGTAGGCCGAGCTCGAGCGCGAGGTAGCCGCTGGGTGAGTCGACGAGGAAATTCGCAAGGAAGAACGGGGACATCCGGCTCCAGCCCCGCTCCTTCAGCGTGTCGTATTGCTGCATCGCCTGGCCGATCCCGCCGACGCACGAGCCGAGGACGACACCGACCCGATCCGGCTGGTACCCGTTCATTCCGGCGTCCGCCATCGCTTCCTTCGCGGCGGCCAGCGAAAAGAGGACGGCGCGGTCGACATGGCGCGCCTGTTTCGGTGAGATGACCTGCGTCGCGTCGAAGTCCTTCACTTCACCGGCGATCTGGACCGGGAACTCGCTTGCGTCGAACGCCTTGATGAAGTCGACGCCGCTCCGCCCGGAGAGCAGGGCGTCCCAAGTCGACTGCGCGTCGTTCCCCACGGGCGTGACCGCGCCGATCCCGGTGATCGCAACTCGCCTCATCGTCACTTAGACGGCTGCGACCGGAAACCGGTTACGTTTGGTCGCGCACGAGCCGGAAGCGGCAAAACTCGCGGCCGAACAACAGGCCGCGCCCGCTCCATGAGCCGTCCTCATGCGGGTGCAGCTCGTCGCGCACCGGCCACCCGACGTAGTCGAGCGTGTGCCCGTTGACCCGGAAGTACGCGGTGGGGAGCCCGCCGACGAGCGTCCAGCCGTGCTCGCCGCCGATCCGCTTGCTCAGGCCGAACGGCGGCAGCGCGCCGGCCTCCCGCTCGATTCGCCAGCATCCGTCGAGTCCCGACGCCACCCCACGATTGTAGGGGGCCGCATCTGTCCGCCCTGCGGCGGCAGGGCCACTATTCTCGTGCCCGTGCCGTCCGCGAAACTTCCCTTTCCGCCCATGGAGGCCGAGCTTGTCAACGAGCTTCCGACGAACAACGGCTGGCAGTACGAGCCGAAATGGGACGGCTTCCGCGGCATCCTCGAGAACGTCGAGGGCGAGCTGCACCTTTGGAGCCGGAACGCACGCCCGCTCCTCCGCTATTTCCCCGAGCTGGCGGAACTCGGTGAACGGCTGTCCCCGAGCTCGGCGATCGACGGCGAGATCGTCGTCGAGCGGGACGGAAAGCTCGAGTTCGACTCGCTCCAGATGCGAATGCATCCGGCAGAGAGCCGGATCCGAAGGCTCTCCGCCGAGATCCCCGCACAATTCGTCGTGTTCGACGTGCTCCTGTGGGACAGGGAGCCTGTGCACGAGCTGGCGCTCGAGCAGCGGCGGGAGCGCGTCGAGGCGCTGCCGTACTCGATCTCTCCTGCGAGTGGCGATGCCAAGATCGCGGAGCGATGGCTCGACCGGCTCGAGGTCGCCGGGTTCGACGGCGTGATCGCCAAGCGCCGCGGCCTTCCCTATCTCCCCGGTTCCCGGGAGGGAGTGCTGAAGGTGAAACGCCGTCAGACCGCGGACGCGGTTGTCGTCGGCGTCACGTGGAGCGAGAAGAACGAGCGGATCGCGAGCCTCCTGCTCGGGCTCCACGACGACAACGGCGCGCTTCGTCACGTCGGCGCCGCGTCGGCCGGGAAACGGCAGACCGAGATCGCAGAGCGGCTGCGGCCGCTCCTCGGTCGGAACCCGGAGCGAAAGCCGCGCGGCGAGCCGAGCCGCTGGCGGCGCGACGCCGAGCTCGAGTGGACGCCCGTCGAGCCACAGCTGGTCGTCGAAGTGCGCTACGACAAGTGGCAGGGTGAGCGCTTCCGCCA
>JALZEM010000150.1 GCA_030862005.1 Actinomycetota bacterium
CGAGCACCTGCGCGCCCGTCTCGCCCCGGAAGACGTCGAGCGACGGCGACGCGACCGGTTCGTCAAGGCACGCCGGCCGATCCTCGACGGGCAGCTTCGCCAGCTTCGGGCACTTGAAGAGCTGACGGCGGAGACACTCGTCGAGCGCCGGCCGACGGTCATCGCCGATCTCCTCACCGAGGACGGCAGGGTGACGGTGTCATTCGAGGGGAAGGAGATCGTCTTTCCAGGGCATGCGCGCAGGGAGGTCGAGCACGCGGCAACGGCCACCCACGCCTTCCGGCCCCGCGAGCTCCCCGGCGAGCTCGACGACGCGGGCCGCCTCGTTCTCGTCCGACGCCTCGTACGCGAGGGATTCTTGCGGCTTACCGAGGTGGAGCGATCCGGTGAGCGGTCGCCACGTGGCGGCGCGGCCGCTGAGGCGTAGGCGCCGAGCATGTGAGGTAGGTGGGATCGCCCGCGGCCTCGCCCGAGACCTCGACCACGTGTACGTCGCCGGTCGGGGCTGCGCGGAAGCGGACGGTCCAGCATCCGTCATCGCCCCGTTCGTGCCCGAGTAGCCACAGGTCGTCGAGGCCGACGTAGCCGGTCTCTTCGCGCACGCGCCGCTCCGCCGCCTGCACGGCGAACGAGTGGCACGATCGCCCGCGGTAATGCTCGAGCTGGATCCGGCCGGCGAGGTACTCGTCCAGGAGCGGCCGGACCTGCGGTCGCTCGACCCGGCCGAAGTACAGACCGCGCGGCAGGCAGACGACGTTGCCGGCGAAGCGATCGCCGCCGACGTGCGTGGACTGCCAGACCGAGTCGGGCTCCGCCTGCTCGCGGAGCTCGTCGTAGAGCGGACGCCCGTACTTTGCGCAGCACCGGTCGCGCTTCCCATGCGTGCAGACGACGAACAGCGGATGCTCGACGGCGTGACCCGCGGCTTCGTCGGCCGGGCCGCGGGCGAAGTCGACGTCCAGCAGCTGCTCGTAGTCGTCGATCTCGAGCGCGTGCAGCACGTGGTCCGCCTCGAGCGACCGTCCGTAGAAGACGCATAGTGTCGGCACCTCGCGCCGCTCGGGCCGCCGGATGAAGAGGAGGCGCGAATTCGGAAGAGCCCCGAGCTGACGCCTCAGGTGCGCCTTGACGTCGTCCGAGAAGCCGCTACCTCGGATGGGATCGCGGGCCCAGAGGCGCCGGTACTCGACGAGGATCCAGCTGTCGACCCGGCTCGCGGTCGCCCCGAGCGGCTCCAGATGCTCCTGCGACACGTCCGCGCAGAGAGCGCGGCCTGTCAGCGGAACGGTTCGTTCAAGCGTGTCCGTCACGCGTCGAACGATACCCACGTTGTAAGGCAACCCTTACAGCCGGCCGTCACGCCCGCGTGACACGTCCGTGTTCGACCGCGTCGCACGTTCGGGTTAGCGTTTTTCATGCGGCTCGGGCTCGCCGCCGAGGTGCGCAACTTCAGCGGTCGACGCGTCGCCGGCGGCTTCGTCGCCCCTTGCGCCGTCCGCGGAGACGACGCAGATCACCTGGCCGGTCCTCACCGCCTCGCCCGCCGCGACCGAGAGGCCGGTGACGACGCCGCGGCGGTGCGCCTTGATTTCGTTCTCCATCTTCATCGCTTCGATCACGCAGATCACGCGGCCGGCTTCGATCTCCTCGCCGTCGCTGACCTCGACGGCCAGGATCGTTCCCTGCATCGGGCTGACGACGACCTCCCTCGCGACCGCGTGGCCACTCCCGTCCCCGCTCGAGGCTGCCCGCTCTCGCCGTCGCCTCACGAGCTCTGCGTGCGGCGGATCGCTCTGCGCGAGCGTGACGCTGAAGCGGCGCCCGTCGACCTCGGCCTCGATCGTCTTGTGCCGCTGGCGGCGCGTCGTGGCCGGGGCGGGCGCCCTCGACGTCGGAACGAGTTCGCGGGCACGAGCGGCGAGCTCAGCGCTCTCGACGACCCCCTGGCACGTCGTTCCCTCCGCGAAGCACCGGTGCGAGAGGAGTGCGCGGTGGAACCCGACAAGCGTTGGGACGCCCTCGATGACGAATTCGTCGAGGGCGCGGAGCATCCGGCGGCGCGCGCGCTCGCGATCCGCATCCCAGACGCACAGCTTGGCGACGAGCGGGTCGTAAAGACCGACGACCTCGGATCCCGCTTCGACGCCGGAGTCGACGCGAACGCCCGGCCCGGCCGGCTCACGGTACTGAGTGATGACACCCGGCCCGGGTAGGAAGCCGCTCGAAGGATCCTCGGCGTTGATCCGGCATTCGATCGCGTGCCCCGAGAACCGCACGTCCGCCTGGCCGAACGAGAGCGGCTCTCCGGCTGCGATCCCGATCTGCTCGCGGACGAGGTCGATCCCCGTCACGAGCTCGGTCACCGTGTGCTCGACCTGGATTCGCGTGTTCATCTCGAGGAAGTAGTAGTTCCCGTCACGGTCGAGGAGCC
>JALZEM010000155.1 GCA_030862005.1 Actinomycetota bacterium
ACTGCGCCGACCTCAACCGAGACTTTTCGAAGTTCAAGACGGACTTCGACCTCGTCGGCCGTCATCTTGGCAACGCGCAAACGAAGTTCGGGGACGCCGAGAAGCGGCTCTCCCGCTTCGAGACGAAACTCGAGCGGGCAGCCGATTCGGAGCCGGGCGAGCTCGATTCGGAGGCGGGCGAGCTCGATTCAGTCGTCGAAGAAATGCACGAGCTTCCGCGCGCGCTCGACGCGGCCTAGGAACGAGCGAGCCACTGCGAAATCATGGTGCGGACCTCGTGCGAGAGGACGAGTCCCCAATGGTCGAGATCGTCGAACGCGAGGAGGTCCGCGCCGTAAAACCGAGCTACTTCACGACCTCGGTCGATGGGAAACTCACGTCCGTGAACGACGAGCGTCGAACACGCGACGCTCGGCACGGACACGCCGTTCCTTCGCTCGGCGCGTGCGCGCGCAGATTCGGGCCGTGACGGAATTCCCGCGGGAAACGCGCCGTAGACGGATTCACCGTCGAATGTTCCCACCGGGACCTCGACCTCGGGGTGCGACGCTTGAAGCTCGGCCGGCGGGCTCGGCTCGAGGAGCACGACCCGATCAGGTTCGACGTGCTCGGACGCCATGAGGACGAGGAGCCCGCCCATGCTCCATCCCACGAGCGCGAGCGGCCGCTGGAGCCTCTCGGCCGCGTTGACGACGGCCGCGGAGTAGTCGTCCATCGAGGCCGCGCCGACCTCGAGATCCTCCTGCAGGTCGACGGCCTCGACGTGCACGCCTGGGAACGCCCGTATCCAATCTGCGAAGACCCACGGCCCGCTCGCCGCGCCGTGGACGAGAAGCAGCGAGGAAACGGCGGTCAGGCCGGCGCCGGCTGCTGCGCGCGGAGATAGCGGATGAGGCCGCCTGCGACCACGATCTCACGCTCGCGTGGGAGGAGGTCGTGCGTGAGCGTGATCGCACTCTCGCCGCCGTCGATCTCGACCTCGAGCTCGTCGGCGCCCTCGGCGATCGAGTGCAAGTCCGCGATCCGCCAAGTCTGCCCCAGCTCGGCCTTGTCGTAGTCAGCCTCGTCCTGGAAGAGCAGCGGGACGATTCCCTGCGCGATCAGGTTCCTGCGATGAATGCGGGCGAAGCTCTTCGCGATGACGGCGCGGATGCCGAGCTGGGCAGGCGCCAGTGCCGCATGCTCACGGCTCGACCCCTGGCCGTAGTTGTGGCCGGCGACGATGAAGCCACCGCCCCACTCCTTCGCACGTCGTGGGAACTCCTTGTCGCGATGCTGGAACGTGAACTCCGCGATCGCCGGGACGTTCGAGCGATATGCCATCACCGTCGCCCCGTCGGGTGAGAGGTCGCCGGTCGAGATGTCGTCCGGCGCGACGATCAGGACGCGGAGCTCCACGTCGTCCGGCAGCTCGCGCTGCTCCGGAGGTGGCTTGATGTTCGGCCCTCGCGGAATCTGGATTCCGGCGGTCTCGTCATCCGGGGCTGGCTCGAGGATGTGCTTCTGAACCACGTCAGGGCGCGCCGCGGGGCGCGGCGGGAGATCGGAAGGCGAGAGCTCTCGCGGATCCGAGATCACTCCCGTCAGCATCGACGCCGCGGCCACCGCGGGCGAACACAGGTACACCCGGTCGTCGGCCGTGCCGCTTCGCCCCGGAAAGTTCCGGTTGAAGGTGCGAAGCGAGGCAGCGCCCGACGGCGGCGCCTGCCCCATCCCGACGCACGGACCACAGGCGGGCTCGAGCATCCGCACGCCGGCCGTGAGGAGATCGACGTACGTGCCGCTCCGGGTGATCTGGTCGAGGATCTGCCGCGAGCCGGGCGTCGCGGTCGCCGAGACGAGGCGCTCCGAGATCTGCTCGCCGCGGAGTGCCACGCCGCACACGGCGAGATCCTCGTACGACGAGTTGACCGACGAGCCGATGCAGACCTGTGCGAGCTCGGTTCCTGCGACCTCTTCGACCGGTACGACGTTGCCCGGGCTCGAGGGCTTCGCGACGAGCGGGACGAGGCTCGCAAGATCGATCTCCTCCTCTTCGTCGAAATCACCGTGCGTACCGCTCTCGAGGGGGACGAAGTCGTCGCCGCGCGCCTGCTCGTCGAGCCAGACGCGCGTCTGCTCGTCGGCCGGGAACACGGCCCCTGTCGCCCCGAGCTCCGCGATCATGTTCGCGATCGTTCCGCGCTCGGTGTACGAGAGCGTCGCCACACCCGGACCGAAGAACTCGAAGATCGCGCCCCGCCCGCCACGTACGCCGCGCCGGCGTAGGAGCTCGAGGATGACGTCCTTCGCCTGGATCCACGGGCGGGCGAGCTCGTTCTCGAGGTAGACGCCGACGAGTTTTGGGCACGGCAGCTCGAACGGGTGACCCGCCATGCAGACCGCGACGTCGAGGCCGCCCGCGCCGATCGCGATCATCGCGCACGAACCCGACTGGGTCGTGTGGCTGTCCGCGCCGATGAGCGTCTTGCCGGGCGCGGCGAACCGCTCGCAGTGGACGTAGTGGCAGATGCCGTTTCCGGGCCGCGAGAACCAGGCGCCGTGCTTGGCCGCGATCGCCTGCAGGAACCGGTGGTCGTCCGGGTTGTTGAAGTCGATCTGAAGGATGTTGTGGTCGACGTAGACGACTGCGGTCTCGACCTGGACGCGCTCGCGGCCGAAGCCCTCGAACTGCATCATCGCCATCGTCCCGGTCGCGTCCTGCGCGAGCGTCTGGTCGACTCGAAGCGCGATCTCGGTGCCCGGGATCAACTCGCCGCGGGCGAGGTGCTCTTCGAGAATCGTGCGGGCAAGAGACGCCATTGAGCCTCCGGGCGACGCGGTCTCGGCACTCCCATTATTCCGAAACGCATCGCGCCGGACGCAGGCGTGCGAGATCGTCGCCCGCCGCGCCGCGCGGCCGGCGCAACTCGGGTTGCTTGCAGCGGCCTCGCGTTTCGCGGCGTTCTGGCCCGCAAAGCGCCCCCGATCGCGATCCAGGCGAGAACGAAGAGGCCGGCCCGGAACGACTCATAAAGCCGCTCCACCGCCGAACGGGCCGGCTCGCGAGAGCGACTCCTGCCCCAGCGAGCGGGTCGTCGCCGGCGAACCACCGTGACGGCGGTATCCACACGTCCGGCCGCTCGCGCAGTGCGATCAGTAGCGAAGCAGCGCGCCGATGCCCTCGACGGGGTCGAGGTCCCGCGCGTGCTGGAGCGCCCACACCGTGCCGCCGTGCACGAGGGTCTGGTGGACGGCTAGGTCGAGCCCGTCGGCGCCCCGCTCCATCGTCGTGCCGTCGAGCGGACAGGTTCCGCCGGCCGCTGCCGCGCGGCCGCAGGCGGGACACCGCCAGGCCTCGCGCGTGACGCCGTCCTGGAAGAGGAGGATCTCGACGCGTCCGTCCGATGCGGCCTCAAGCGTCTTCTCCCACCCGGATGAGGCGCGGCCGTCCCGCCCGGCTTCCTCGCGCCAGCGTTCGGCCAACTCCTGCTCGCGCGTCGCCCGCCACCGATCGAGAACGGGCGTCGCACGCTGGAGCAGCTCCGCGGGCGCCGCATGCGCTTCCGCGTGCGTCCATCCCGCGAGTGAGGCCAAAACCTCCTGCGAGAGAAGGCCGGAGAGCTCGGCCCACGTTTCTTCCGGCGACATGACGACGACCCGCATCCCCCCGTGCGCTCGCCGAATCACACGGTCGAGCTCGTCGGCCACGTCGCGCAGGTGATCCGAGGCGAGGTTGTCGACGTGGCGTTGGAACCGCGCTTGCGACCACCCGCCCTGATCGTGGCGACGCGGCTGCTCCTCGGAGATGTCGGCGAGCTCCTCGAGCCGGCCGGCGCGGAGGCGGTAGAAGCGTCCCTGTTCGCGGCCGACGACGATGACGAGCGCGCCCTCACCTCGTCCGACGAGCGGCACGAGCGGTGCGAGATACAACCGTCGACTGACCTTGATCCGATCGGGAACCGCCTCGGTCAGCGCGAGCGCACGCCAGATGTTGTTGAGGCTCGCGCAGAAGACGGCGAGCCCGTGCGCTCCATTGCGGTCGAACTCCTGCGCGAAATACGCGCGGATGCGGTCGAGGTCGGCCCGAAGCCCGAGCCGCTCGTCATGTGAGAGCTCACGCGCGTTCGCGCCCTCGGACTTCGTCGCTTCATCGAGCAGCGAGTTGAGCCGCGTCGCGGCGTCGCCCGCCGTCGGTGACACTCGTGGGTCGAGGTTCAGGTAGAGGCTGATCGCGCAGCCGCGCTCCGCCTCGAACGCAGCAAGCGTCCGCAGTTCCTCCCAGGTCACCGTTCTGGCCATATCCGTCGCTATCCTTTGCCGCCGGGCGAAGAAGCTACACGATCGGAAACATTTGCCCGTTCTCGTCGTTATTCCTAGTGAAAGGGCCCGCACGGGCCCGTCGGTTTCAAGGAGACCTGCGTGAACGAAGGCGACGTCCGAAAAGTCATCATCATCGGCGGCGGCCCCGCCGGCTACACGGCCGCGCTCTACACGGCCCGCGCAAACCTGAGCCCGCTCGTCATCGAAGGGTTCGCCTGGGGCGGGCAGCTCATGATCACGAGCGACGTCGAGAACTACCCGGGATATCCCGAAGGCATCCTCGGCCCGCAGATGATGCAGGAGTTTCGCGCCCAGGCCGGCCGCTTCGGGACGGAGTTCATCACGGATGACGTCACGCGGGTCGATCTGTCGGAGCCGCCGTTTCGCGTGTGGGTGGGGGACCGGCAGTACCGATCGGAGGCGGTGATCATCGCGACGGGCGCCGTGGCGCGGCAGCTCGGTCTCGAGTCGGAGAAGAAATTGCAGGGTCGCGGCGTTTCCTACTGTGCGGTCTGCGACGCCGCGTTCTTCCGCGACAAGGAAGTCGTCATCGCCGGCGGTGGCGACTCCGCGATGGAGGAGGCGATCTTCCTCGCCAAGTTCGCGACCAAGGTCACGGTCGTGCACCGGCGCGACCAGTTCCGAGCTTCGCCGATCATGGTCGACCGAGCCCGCGCGATCGACAAGATCGAGTTCGTGCTCGACTCGGTCGTCGACGAGGTCCTCGGGGTCGACGAAGGGCAGGTTGCCGGCGCCGTCATCCGGAATCTGAAGACCGGGGAGACGACGAAGGTGCCGGCCGACGGGTTCTTCGTCGCGATCGGGCACGATCCGTCGACCGGCCTCTTTCGGGGCCAGATCGACATGGACCGTGCCGGCTACATCCAGACGAGCGGAAAGACGACGGAGACGAACATTCCAGGCGTATTCGCCGCCGGCGACGTGCAGGATCACGTGTACCGGCAGGCCGTCACGGCCGCCGGTTCGGGCTGCCAGGCAGCTCTCGACGCCGAGCGTTACCTCTCGAACCTCGAGGGGGCCGTGCACGACGCGCTCGTCGAGGACGAGGTGCTCGCGACGCCGCAAAACTGGTAACCAGGCGCTGACGCCTCGCCCAGGCGGCCGTCGCTAGCATCGCGGCGTGCCCTACTTCATCTGCCCGAACTGCCGACGGCGCTCGATCGACCACGATCGGCGCGACGGCATGACCCATCAGGCTGTCGGCTGCTCGAGCTGCGGGTTCGGCTTCCTGTTCGAGCTGATGGACGACTACTACCCCGGCCCTACGACGGCGTTCGTCGTCTGCGACCGGAACCGACGCGTGCTCGCCGTCGGCCGCGGCGTCTTCGAGCTCACCGGCTTCAAGGAATCCGATCTGTTGGGGAAAGACGTCGTGGACGCACTGGGGCTCAACGGCCACGACGGACCGAGCCCGGTGGAAGTCGCACTCGAGTGGGGCGTCCGTCAGCTCGACCGCAGGCTGGCCCTTCAGACGCGCGCCGGCGTGACGAAGGCCGTCAACGTCGACTTCTTTCCCGCCTATGACGAGGACGGCGGTCTCCTCGTCGCACTGCGGCCGGCGGGCTAGTCCAGCACCGACGTCTCTTCTTGCGCGGCGAAAAGCTGCGACTCGACCCATGCCTGCAGCGCCTCCACCGCCGCGAGGTCCGCCGCGAGCTCAGAGACGTCAGCCCGGCGGCTGCGCGGCTCCGCGCGGCCGAGCACCTCCAGACGCTCGAGCCGTTCAATCGTCGCTGCGTCGAGCGAGCGACGAGCCTCGCGCTCGAGCGCGATCTGGCGGAGCGAGTCACGCGCCCGCTCGAGCTGAGCAGCAAGGGCGGAGGCCTTCGCAGCGAGCGTATCGGCGTAGAGCGCAAGGGCGACGGTGCGCACGGCGCGAGCGTACGCCGCTTCGGGCCTCGCGTCCGCCCAAAGCTGTACCGAGATGCACTCGAGGCGCCAACGATTTCGAGCGC